>JAQNCT010000058.1 GCA_029077825.1 Acidocella sp.
TGCGGGCACCATTGGCACCGATAAGAATGGCTTTATGCCCGCTGCGTGCCACGTAAATAATCGCCTCAATCCGAGCCGAACCATCTTTTTGCTCAACGAAACTTTCGGTCTCAACGGTGGTACCGTAGGGCACCTCATCACGGGTCTGCAAAAATATCTGCTCGCGCACAATTTCGGCAGCCAGCAAGCGGTCTGGCAGGTCAGTCAGGTCATCCTCGGGATACAAATACGGCCCCACTGGAACCGTGGCTGCGCAGAAATCCAGCAGCACCTCAATACCATCACCTTTTGAGGCGCTTACCATGAATATCTGTTCAAAATTGGCAAGTTTTGCCAAAGCTTCAGTTAGCGGCAGCAGGCTTGGTGGGTCTACCAGATCAGTTTTATTCAAAACCAGACTTATGCGCCGCCCGGTGGCGCCTAGCCGCTCAGCAATATCCTGCACGGCTTTGGTCATGCCGGTTTTGGAGTCAACAATCAGCAATGCGTGGTCGGCTTCATCCGCACCGCCCCAGGCGGCTGCCACCATAGCGCGGTCTAGCCGGCGCTTGGGCGAGAAAATACCCGGCGTGTCCACCAGTAAAATTTGCGCCGTGCCGCGCATGAGAATGCCCAGCACCCGTGCCCGCGTGGTCTGCGCCTTTGGCGTCACAATCGAGATTTTGGCCCCGGTGAGACGGTTCAGCAGTGTGGATTTGCCTGCGTTGGGTGCGCCGATAATGGCAATAAACCCGCAGCGCGTGGTCTCGTTCATGGTGGTAAAATTCCTAATAAGATGGTGGCCGCTTCCTGCTCGGCCGCGCGTTTTGAACCCGCCGCACCGGTGGCGCTGGCGCTCCCCACGGTGACCCTGATGATGAAACGAGGGGCGTGCGACGGACCTGTTTGTTCAACAACTTCATAGGCCGGTAATGCTAAAGCCCGCTTCAGCGCCCATTCCTGCAACGCTGTCTTGGGGTCCTTTGGTGGCACAAATTGCTTATCCACCACGTCTTCCATTACCCGGCGCACAAAATCCCTTGCCACGCCCAAGCCGCCGTCAAGATATAGCGCGCCAATCAATGCCTCCAGCGCATCAGCCAGCACGGTTGAGCGCTCGCGCACACCGCGCCTGGACTCACCAGGAGCTACCGCCAGCAAGGCAGCTAACCCATGGGTTTCCGCAATCACGGTCAGCGCCGGGCGCGAGACGAGAGCCGCCAAACGCGGCCCAAGCGCGCCTTCGCGCTCCTGTGGGAAACGCTCAATCAGCCATTCCGCCACGATCAAGCCCAATACCCGGTCACCGATAAATTCCAGCCGCTCGTTGGAACCTTGCCCCTTGGCGCCGGCCGCTGAACGATGCGTCAGCGCCTCGGTCAGCAACTTCGGCTGAGCAAAACGGTGCCCTAACAAAATCTCCGCCGCGTCATCGCCAGATTTTGCTGGGGTGCGCCTCATGAAATCGGGTGAAACAGCCGGTCCCAACGAATTTCAAACGGCCAGTCCCAGAATGCGTACCAGGGGTCCTGCAAATCAATCGAGAAGAAAATAACCGAGGCTGGGCCAAGAATATTTTCAATCGGCACATAGCCAACCGCATCCTGGAAGCGGGAATCTTCTGAATTATCGCGGCTGTCGCCCATCATGAACAAATCGCCCGGCGGCACTGTGTAAACCTGGGTATTATTGGCAAACCCGTCCTCAGTCGCCTTTAAAATCGAATGCGCCCTGCCGCCCGGCAAGCTCTCGGTATAACGGCGCATCACCACCGGGCCGCCACTGCTGGTGTCAACATAATCACCATCATCGGTGCGGGGTACTTCAGTGCCGTTGATATAAAGCTGACCTTGCATGACCTGAATCGTATCACCGGGCAGGCCAATCACCCGTTTGACATAATCAATCGAAGTATCGCGCGGCAGCCGGAACACTACCACATCGCCGCGCTTCGGCACCCCGTTTGGAATCCGGCCTGAGAAAATCGGCGGCGAAAACGGCAGAGAGAAGTGCGAATAGCCATAGGCGAATTTATCCACAAACACATAGTCACCCACCAGCAAAGTCGGCACCATGCTGCCGGAAGGGATGAAAAACGGCTCAAACAGAAAAGTTCTGATCAGCACGGCAATCAAGCCCGCATAAATGATCGTCTTGACATTATCGGCCGTGGTAGAGTGGTTCTGCGGACGTTTCACGAGGTTCAGCCTTGTCAGTGGATGCGGTCACAAGTCACGGGCGCGGTTGCGCGTTTAAGTCAACGGCATCAAGCCCGGTGCTTGCAGCTTGTCAAGAAATGGGTGCAGAGAAGGTGCCAATTGCTTCCCTGCCGAGGACTATTTTGCCGATGATTACTAGCCTCACACGCGCCTTCCTGGCTTGTTTTGCCATAAGCGCCACCATTGCCGCCCCGTTCACCGCCGATGCCGCTAAGCTGCATACCAAGCCGCACGCCCACGATGCGGCCGTTGGCAAGGGCGCTGACAGCGCCGACCCCGAGAAAGGCACGGCCACCCCCATGCCGAGCGGGCCAGTGCCGGTGCCGGATTCGCCAATGGCTGACAAAAACACCCCGGCACCGCCAACCCTGCCGGACATGACCTCCTATGTGCTGATGGACGCCACCACCGGCGCCGTTCTGGCCGAGGCCGCGCCGAATTTGCAGGTGGCTCCGGCCAGCCTGACCAAGTTGATGACCGCCCATATCACCTTCCAGGCCCTGCATCACGGCAGCCTGAAGCTGGACCAGACCGTACCAGTCAGCCCTGCCGCCTGGCACGCCGGTGGTTCTCGCATGTTCATTGATACCACTTCCGTGGTAACCACCGACCAATTGCTGCACGGGCTGATTATCGACTCCGGCAATGACGCCGCAGTGGCGCTGGCTGAGCAGATCGCTGGCAGCCAGGGCACCTTTGTGCAGATGATGACCAAGGACGCTGCCGATATGGGGCTGACAAATACGGTCTATACCAATGTTACCGGCCTGCCAGACCCGGCAATGCACACCACGGCCATGGATGTTGCCAAACTCAGCCGCATTATTTTGCAGGATGAGCCAGAATTTCTGAATATCTCGAAACAGCAAAGCTACAATTTCAATAATATTACCCAGGCGAGCTGGAACCCGGTATTGGCGCATGATTCCACCGTGGATGGCATGAAAACCGGCCTTACCGATGAATCCGGCCACTGCATCGATGCCACCGCCGTTCGCGGCGGCCGCCGGTTAATTGCGGTGGTGATGGGCGGGCCGACCTGGCATGACAGTACAGCGGCGATCGAATCTATTCTCAATTACGGCGAAAAATTCTTCACCGATGTCACGCTCGCCAGCCCCGGAACCCAAATCGACACGCTGCAAAGTGCTGCCCTGGATGCCGGGCAGGTAGCGGTGGGTGTCGCCCAGGCCAGCGTGATTACTCTGCCAACGGATGCCGCCGGCCATGTTGAGCACGCGGTGACCTACACCACCGATGTCAGCAATGGTGTGACCAAGGGCGAGGTGGTGGGAACAATTAATTACACGCTGGATGGCAAAACCATAACCACCCTGCCCGCCGTTGCGCTGGCTGATGCCCCGGCGGCCAGCTGGTCCACCAAACTATCCCGCGCCATCAAAAAAATGCTGTGAGTGAACCCATGACCGAAAACACCGAGACCCCGCCCGAACACCTCTCCATTGACCCGAAAAGCCCGTTTTTTAATGAGGCCATCCTGGACCGCGGCATCGGCATCCGGTTCAACGGGGTCGAGAAGACCAATGTCGAAGAATACAACGTGAAGGAAGGCTGGGTGCGGGTCAGCCTCGGCAAAACTGTCGACCGCAAGGGCAACCCGATGACCATGAAGCTGAAGGGCCTCGTGGAGCCATATTTCCGCGATATTACGGACTAGCTCTGTAAATTTGCGCTGCGCAACGCCTCCAGCCGGGCCAAAGTTGCCGCCACACTGGGCTGCAACTCGAACATCTCCAGCACGTTTGGCTTGGCAAAGCCGCGCTCAACCGCGTTTGTAACCATAGCGAGGAACGGTTGTGCCCATCCCAGCACATCGCAGAGGATGATCGGCTTCTGGTGCCGACCCAACTGCTTCCAGGTGAGTATCTCAAAAGTCTCATCATAAGTACCCAGGCCACCCGGCAGCACCACGAAAACATCGCCCAGCGCGAACAGGCGGCGTTTGCGGGTATGCATCGAGTCGGTCACGATCAGCGCTGACAGACCGTGAAATTCAACCTCACGTTGGCGCAGAAACTCCGGGATAATGCCAGTAACATGCGCGCCGGCGGCCAGGGCGGCGCTGGCGGTAATGCCCATTAACCCCACGTCACCGCCACCAAACACCATATTCATTCCCTGCTTGGCTAGCCCTTCGCCTAATTCTTTGGCATTGGCAGCATACAAGGGGTCGATACCGGCGGAAGACCCACAGAAAACTGTGACAGAATAGCTATTCATGACAACATCTTTCATCAGTTCGCTTTCGGAGTTCGCCGCTTCGTGGCAGGCTGGCGCAAATGTGGCAAGCAAGGTTGGGATCCGAAATGGCGCAGGACGCACGCTCTAAAACTGGCATTGTTATTCTCGTACTGGTGGCGCTGGGCGCGGTGGGCGGCCTGTATTACCTGGGCTCGAAACCTACCCTGCAGCCGACAGCCAAAGCCCCGCCGCCAGCGCCCGGCCCCGTCGTCGCCGCTCCCGCGCCTGCCACCCCTGAATTTGACGTGGTCCGGGTGGATTCTTCCGGAAATACCGTTGTCGCGGGCCGCGCCGAACCCGGCGCTGAAATTACGCTCAAAAGCGGGGACAACATCATCGGCACCGCCACCGCTGACGCCCACGGGGCCTTCGCGCTGGTACTGCAAAACCCATTGGTGCCGGGCGCACAGGAGCTGAGCCTCTCTGAGAAACTACCGAACGGCCAGGTTATTGCAGGCAGCGGCAGCGCCTCGGTGGATGTCGCCAACGGCCCGAACGGCCAGACGCTGACTGTGCTTTCCGGCCCGGCAGGGTCAAAAGTGGTGTCTGGACAAGGCCCGCAAACGGGCACGCTGGGTATCGGCACGGTGGATTACGATGCTGAAGGCCATGCCATTTTCTCGGGCACCGCCCCGGCGGGCGACCAAGTTAAGTTGTCGCTGGACGGCAAATCCCTCGGCACCGCTGTCGCCGGGGCGGATGGCACCTGGCATCTGAGCGCCATGGTACCCGCCGCCAATGGCCAACTAAGCCTGAGCGATGGCACCGGCAGCCCGGTGACCGCGCCGTTCGCGCTGGAAACCCTGGCCAATGCCGTGGCCAATGGGCATATCGTCATCGCGCCGGGTGATAATTTATGGGTGATTGCCCGCCATGTTTATGGCCATGGCAACTTGTACACACTGATTTACAAAGCCAACGCGCAGCAAATCCGAGACCCGAACCTGATCTACCCGGGCCAGGCATTCGCGCTTGCGCAGCCAAAAGGTTAATAGGTTACCATGGATATTTTTGAGAGCATCAAATCAGCCTTCTCTCCGCCGCATAAAGCCGGGTACCCGTTTATCGCGGGTGGCATTGCGGTGGCGTTTCTGGGGCTGCTCATTTGGCATCCGCTGGCTTGGGCAGGGCTGATTTTCGCAGTGTTTTGCCTGTATTTTTTCCGCGACCCGGAGCGCGTGGCACCACCACGGCACAATGTATTTCTGGCCCCCGCTGATGGGCTGGTGGTGAGCATCGAGCAAGCGGTGCCGCCGGTTGAGCTTGGTTTAGGGGAGGCCTCGCGCCCGCGCGTGGCGATTTTCCTCTCGGTGCTTGACGTGCATGTGAACCGCGCACCGATTGCCGGCACCGTCACCCGCATTGCTTACCGGGCTGGCAAGTTCCTCAACGCGGCTGAGGATAAAGCCTCCGATGAGAACGAACGCAACGCCCTGGCGATGAAGCTGGCCTCCGGCCATGAGATTGCGGTGGTGCAAATCGCCGGGCTGATCGCGCGGCGGATTTTGTGCGATGTCACGGAAGGCCAGAGCCTTGCCGCAGGTGAGCGTTTCGGGATCATCCGCTTCGGCAGCCGGACTGATTTATATTTGCCCGAAGGCACCGTGCCGCTGGTGGCGGTGGGCCAGCGCATGATTGGCGGCGAAACCGTCATCGCTGAGTTGCCTTCCGCTTCATGAGATTGACTTGATGAGCAATACCATGCGCCGCCGCCCGCCTCGCCGCCCCCGCCTGACCGGCCAAAGCTTCAACCGGATGCTGCCTAACCTGATGACCCTGATGGGGTTATGCATTGGGCTCTCAGCGGTGCGGTTGGCAATGGATGGACGCTTCGGCAGCGCGGTCATTGCCATTGCGGTTTCAGGTGTCATAGACGGTTTGGATGGCCGTTTGGCGCGGCTGCTCAAAGCCACCTCGCGCTTTGGTGCCGAGTTCGACAGTCTGGCGGATTTTCTGTGCTTTGGCGTGGCTCCTGGATTTGTGATTTACATGTGGTCGTTGCAAGATTGGGGTGCGATCGGGTTTTTGCCCACCCTGATGTATGTCTCTGCCATGGCACTCCGGCTGGCACGCTTTAATGCCGCATTAGAAACAGCCCCACCGGCGGCCTTTGCCTATAATTTCTTTACCGGCGTGCCGGCCCCGGCAGGGGCGATATTGGCGTTGTTTCCACTGTTTGTGGGGTTGGAAGCTGATAAGGCACATTTGATTTGGCTGCGCGAAGCCGTTGCGTTTCCGTTGTTTTCTGGCGGAATTCTGGTGGCGGTGGCGTTGCTATGCGTCTCCACCCTGCCGGTCTGGAGCTTCAAGAACTTCAAAGTGCCCACCGCCGGCGTGCTGCCGTTATTGCTGGGTGTGGTGACTTTTGTCGCCATCCTGATCGCCGACCCCTACGCCGCCGGAGCGCTGGTTGGGATTATATACGTGGCAATGCTGCCATTCAGCCGCCGCAGCTACAAACGGCTAGCCGCTGAGGCAAAGGAACGGCGGCATCATGAAGATATAAAAAGCACGGAACTGGCCCTATAACCGGTAGCGGGCGGCGCTTATCACGTCGCTCGCGACTGCCTCTCGCACAATGGCTTCACCTTCCGGCGAGGCCAGCACCACCACCCGCTGGAAAAACGGCGCTTTGCCTGTGGCGCGAGCGCGGAACATGGCGGTTAGGGCATCAGCCACCGGGCCGCGCGGCGTGCAGCAGGTGCAGCCGATGCCATGGCCCGCTTTACGCGGCAAAAAAGTAACCGCGTAAGCACCGGACGGGACCGCGTAGCCGACTTGCGCCAAAATGGCGTCGGTGGCGCTAGGCGCCTCCCCCATCACAATCTCAATACGCATATCTGTCGAACCGCTCATTATCTGGACATAAGCACGATCCGGTGTATCTGACAGAGATGACCAAGCCACATCTTCTTGAAGCTCTGCAACACCATGTCCTGCTCTGTGATGGCGGCATGGGCTCGCGCGTCCAGGCACTGACTCTCGATGTCGAGAAAGATTATTGGGATAAGGAAAATTGCACGGAAGTGCTGAACCTCTCGCGGCCTGATCTGGTGCGGGAGATCCATCGTGGCTATTTTGCAGCTGGGTCTGACATGGTGCAGACCAACAGCTTTGGCGGCTCGCCGATTACTTTGGCGGAGTTTGACCTGCAGGATCGGTATTTTGAGATCAATAAAATCGCCGGTGAATTGGCGCGGGAGGCGGCTGAAAGTTTCTCGGATGGCCGGGTTCGCTATGTCATCGGCTCCATCGGGCCTGGCACCAAGTTGCCGAGCCTTGGCAATATTGCCTATGATCCTCTGGAATTTGCCCTCTATCAGCAGTCGCAAGGCCTCATCGCGGGCGGCGTGGACGCGATTCTCATTGAAACCTGCCAGGACACTTTGCAGATTAAAGCAGCGGTCAATGGCGCCAAGCGGGCCCGGCTTGAGGCAAAATCGGACATTCCCATTTTTGTGCAGGTAACCGTTGAAACCACCGGCACCTTGCTGGTAGGCCCGGATATTGCCGCCGCCGCTACCGTGATTAATGCGCTTGATGTGCCAATGATCGGACTGAACTGCGCCACCGGGCCGCAGGAAATGGCCGAGCATGTGCGCTATCTTTCACAAAACTGGCCGGGGCTCATTTCGGTGCAGCCCAATGCCGGGCTGCCGGAATTGGTGGATGGCAAAACCCATTACCCGTTGGCTGGTGCGGAGATGGCCAGTTGGGTTGAGCGCTTTGTGGTGGAAGACGGCGTGAACTTGATTGGCGGCTGTTGCGGCACTTCCATCCCGCACATTGAAGCGCTGGATGCGATGCTCAAGCGCTTGGGAGCCCCCCGCCCTGTGCCGGTGTTGCGCAAGCCCATCTGGGTGCCTTCGGTTGCAAGCCTGTATGGTGCCACCCCGCTGCGGCAGGAAAACAGCTATTTCTCAATCGGTGAGCGTTGCAACGCCAATGGCTCGAAAAAATGGCGCGAGTTGCAGGAAGCCGGCGATTGGGACGGCTGCGTGGCAGTGGGCCGCGAACAGGTGGCGGAATTTTCCAACGCGCTTGATATTTGCACCGCCTTTGTGGGGCGCAATGAAGTGGCCGAAATGAATGAGGTGATTACCCGCTTCACCTCATCGGTCAATGCGCCCTTGGTGATTGACTCCACCGAGACCAATGTCATTGAGGCCGCACTCAAATTGCACGGCGGCAAGCCCATTATCAATTCGATAAACTTTGAAGATGGTGAACACGCCGCCACTGACCGTTTGGTTTTGGCTAAAAAGTTCGGCGCGGCGGTGATCGCTCTGACCATTGATGAAGTGGGCATGGCCAAGGAGCCTGCTGACAAACTCCGTATTGCCCGCCGCCTGGTGGAATTTGCTTGCCATAAACACGGCCTGGCGCAATCAGACTTATTGATTGACCCGCTGACCTTCACCATTGCAACGGGCAATGAGGATGACCGTAAATTGGGCCAATGGACGCTGGAGGGCATTAAGGCCATCAGCACCGAATTCCCTGATATTCAAATTATTCTTGGCTTGTCGAACATCTCCTTTGGGTTGAACCCGGCTGCCCGGGCGGTGTTGAACTCGGTGTTTTTGGATTTGGCGGTAAAAGCCGGCATGACCGGGGCGATTGTGCATGTCTCGAAAATCCGGCCTTTGCATTTGATTGCCGCCGAGGAAGTAAAGGTGTGCGAAGATTTGATCTTTGACCGCCGCACCGAAGATTATGACCCGCTGCAGAAGCTGTTGGAGATGTTTGCCGACCGTAAACTGACGGATGCCACCAAAAAAAAACGCGCTGACACCGTTGAAGGCCGCCTGAAGGACCGCATTATTGACGGCGACCGTAAGGGTTTGTCTGATGAGCTCGATGAGGCTCTCAAAACCCTCAAACCGCTTGAGATTATCAACAACGTGCTGCTGGATGGCATGAAAGTGGTGGGCGAGTTGTTTGGCGCCGGCAAGATGCAATTGCCGTTTGTGCTGCAATCGGCTGAGACGATGAAGGCCGCGGTAGCTTACCTGGAGCCAATGATGGAGCGGGTGGCCGGTGAGGAGCGCGGGATTATCGTGCTCGCCACCGTGAAGGGTGATGTGCATGATATTGGCAAAAACCTCGTCGATATCATCCTGACCAATAACGGCTACAAGGTAGTGAACCTGGGGATCAAGGTGCCGCTGGCGGATATGGTGGTGGCGGCCAAAGAACACCGGGCACACGCCATTGGTATGTCTGGCCTGTTGGTGAAATCCACTGTGGTGATGCGCGAAAATCTTGAGGAAATGTCCAGGCAGGGGCTTGATATTCCCGTTATGCTGGGTGGTGCGGCCCTTACCCGCAATTACGTGGAAGATGATTGCGTGGCGGCCTATGCCTCTGGCCGGGTGGCCTATGCGCGCGATGCCTTTGATGGGCTGCATTTAATGGATAAGGTCACCGGCAATGCGTTCGATGATTATCTGGCCGTCATCCAGTCGAAGCGCAAAGGTAAATCCAAGAACACCAAACGGAAATTGGGCACCGCGGATGTGGCCGCCTTCCATCCGGTGGATGTGAAAGCAGTGCAGGCACGGCGGCGGGGTTTGACCCAGTCCGAACCTGTCATTTCGCCGCCGTTCTGGGGCGCCAAAATATTGGAGGCGCCGACGAAGGCCATCGTGCCGTTCATCAACGAGCGTTCGTTGTTTCAGTTCCAATGGGGCTTCCGCAAGCAAGGGAAAACCCTGGAAGATTTCCTCGGCTGGGCACGCCAGGAACTGCGCCCGGTGATGAAGCGGATGCTGGATTTATGCGAGGCTGACAAAATCCTCAAACCGCAGGCCTCCTATGGCTATTGGAAAGCCGCCGGCCAGGGCAATGATTTAATTTTGTTTGCCGAGGATGGCACAACCGAAGTGGCCCGCTTTACCCTGCCGCGCCAACCCAAGGATGACGGCGAATGCATTTCTGATTTTTTCCGTGATGTGGATGATGAACAGCGCGATGTGATTGGCCTGCAAGTGGTAACCGTCGGCCAGCGGGCCTCTGAAGTGGCGCGAGAATGGTTTGAGGAAGACCGCTATCAGGATTATTTATACCTGCATGGGATTTCGGTGGAAATGGCGGAAGCCTTGGCCGAGTACACCCATAAGCGAATCCGCGCTGAATTAGGTTTTGCCGCTGAGGATGACCGGGATATGGAGAAAATGCTCAGCCAGTCCTATCGTGGCTCGCGCTATTCATTTGGCTACCCGGCCTGCCCGAATATCGAGGACCAGGAGCAATTGCTGAAATTGCTGGGGGCGGAGCGGATTGGCGTGTCGCTGTCTGATGAGCACCAACTACACCCTGAACAATCGACCAGCGCGATTGTGGTGTTGAACCGGCGAGCCAAGTATTTTTCCGTTTAACCTGAGTGACTTAGTTAAAATATGCCCAATAATTAACCAATTGCACCGCGACCTATTGTTGCGGTGCAAAAATTTCTTGGCCTTTGCGTATTATCTATGCAACAATTCTCTGTCTTTTACATGAACGGAGGAGCCAAACCGATGCTCGATACGCCTGTCATCAACAAATTCTCTCACGTCAAACCTACCGATACGCCCTGGCGAACAGATGGTTTGCGAGATTTTTTCCTCTACCGCGATTTGGGCATCAAAGATGCCACCGGCGGGCGTGTGATAGCCCATCTGGTGAAAGCCAACCCTGAGTGCCCGCCTGAAGCTGGCACCGGCTGGCATCAGCATATCGCGCAATTCCAGATCGTAATTATGAACAAAGGCTGGGCGCGCTTCATGTATGAGGGCACTGAGCATCTGGTTGCCGCCGGTGATTGTGTGCACCAGCGCCCTGGCATCACGCATTATCTGTTCGATTATTCGCCGGATATGGAATATCTCGAAATCGTTTCGCCGGCTGATTTTGGCACCGTGGAAGTTGAAAGCCCTGGTGTTGATATTCCGGCGCCGACACCCTGGGTAAAAGCCGCAGAGTAATTTTCTGGGGGCTGTTGAAATCATTCCCGCCCAGGCGGGAATGACGAGGCTTTGGACGATCTAAAAATCCAAATCCAGTTCAATGATTTCCTGTGGCTCGTCGTGAGACTCCGCATACCATTGCTTCATCGGTGCCCAGCGCATGATGGTCTCACCGTAGGCTTTCGAGAGATCGTCAACCGCCACATCATAGCTGAGGAACCGCGTTACCACCGGGGCATACATAGCATCCGCGATGGTGGGTTTTTTGCCAAACAGATATGGACCTTTCCAGGTGGTCAAACAGTCACGCCAGATGCTGGTAATCCGGTCAATATCAGCCTGCGCCGAGGACCAAACCGTGAAGCCCGGCTTATGAAAGCGCAGGTTCATTGGCATTGAGGAGCGCATGGCTGAAAAGCCGGAATGCATTTCACCCGAGATTGAGCGGCAGCGGGCGCGGGCGATTTTTTCAGCCGGCAACATTGCGGCTTCTGGGAACAACTCGTTCAGATACTCGGCAATCGCCAATGTGTCCCACACTGAGACCTCGCCATGAATCAAGCACGGTACCAAGGTTGAGGAAGTGCGCATCAGCAGCTCCTCGTTGGCCCGTGCGTCGTCGACGGATACTCTTTCTTCAATAAAATCAATGCCGGAGAGCCGGGCCAGCAAGAAACCGCGCAACGACCAGGACGAGTAATTCTTACTGCTTATCAGCAGCGTTGCCTCAGCCATACGGTTTGCCCTTTCTTTTTAGTGAAAACCATTCCATGTTTATTTGCACTTCGAGAGCAAAGCAATGCAATGGTTATTTTAGTAATGCCGAATTTACCTAAAAAACACCGTACACCACGGTTAGGATTTGCGTATGATCTATAAGATGTATCAGGCCCAGGCTGATATTATGGACCCGCTGCGCATGATGGCGCGGACCACCAGCCGGCTGATGAAGAGCGTAACCCCGCAAGAGCCGTTTGGGCTGGCGATGCGGCATATGAACGCCGCTTTTGAAGTGTTTGGCTACTCCGGCACCACCCACAAACGCCCGGCCTTTGGCATCAAACAGGTGCAGGTGGGCAACGCCATGGTAAATGTTGAAGATCAGGTGGTGTTTGAAACGCCGTTCGCCAGCTTGGTACATTTCAAAAAAGATTCTGACCGTAAGCAGCCCAAGTTATTGCTATGCGCCCCCATGTCTGGCCATTTTGCTACATTGTTGC
>JAQNCT010000110.1 GCA_029077825.1 Acidocella sp.
CCGCGCCCTTGACTTGGAGATGGGCAATAGCCATCGCGAGTTGATCGCCCTGATCACGACATGTGCAAAGCGGGCGGACCCGACGTTGATGCGCATCCGCCAGACGGCTTTGGAATTGTGCATCCTCGCTGGAGATGAGTTCATCGCCGATTATATATGAGGTCATCAGCCGTAGCTTTCGATCAAGGTGGACTCTCTGTCCAAAGCTGGTTGAAACGCTGGGCATAGAGTTGTGCCAATGCGGGATTGTTCCACAGAACGATGACGTTTTCGGCGTTTTTGCGCTCTGCGGCGTAGGAATAATTATAACTGCCCGTCTCAACATGGGTGCTATCGACCACGATAAACTTGTTGTGCATAATCGGGTAAAGCCCATCGAGGCGGGTATGGACGCCGTTTGCCGACATGGTGGCAACCTTCGAATAACCACCCCCCTGATTGACCCTGGCATCGGCGACGACAAAAACCTGGACACCGCGTTGCGAGGCCCGGATCAGCGCGTCGGCAACCGGTTTCGAGGTCATTTCATAGGCTGCTACCTCGATTGTTTTGTGGGCCGCATTGATGATTTTCAAAACCAGCCGCAACGCCTGGTCTCGTGGGTTTGGCGAAAAGCCAACCTCGATTTGGGCACCGGCTGGTACTTTTTGGGGACGCTCTGCCAGAAGGGTTGAACCCGTGTTTATCGATTGGTTGATGGCGCGGCGCAACAGCGCCGATTCGGCCATCCGAGCCAGGGTGTTTGCGTCGGCGCTCCATGCTGGCACGGCCATGAGGGATATCACGAGGCATGCTGCGACGACGGGTTGGATTGACCTGCAAGGTCCTTTTATGTTCATGCTTTTCCCTTGATGTCGGCTCGAAGGAGGCCGTGCCTTAAATCATCGTCCTGGAAGAGGGGTTCACATTGACTTGCGATATTGAGAGTGGCGGTGAGCGGGTTGTAGTGGCGGGTGATGTGGAGACGGCCGACGTGATTGTGGGCGAAGTGCCAGCGCGGGATGATCCGGTGCTGGGCGCGATCAGGGCTGAATGCCTGAAGCTGGCCGAGGGTGATGTTGGGCGTGCTCTGGATGTGGCGTGCGGTATGTTGTTGAGCCGTCTTGCTGCCACCAGTTATGGTTTTGGTCGCGGTGAAACTGAGTTTATGCGATTGATGCGCAAAATGCAGCATACAGACTGACAGCGCCGCGGCGGTGGCAGGCTGTTCGCGCACCGGGCGGCGGTTAACAGGCGTGCCGAAACGCGTGAGCATAGCGACGCCAGCCTTGCTGGCGGCACGCGGGACGACCCGCCCCGTCGCACGGTTCGATAATACTACGGTCATATATGATTCACCTTTTGGGGTCTTATGCTAAAGTCTAGTATCGCTGTAAGCATCTCGACGATTTCGGGCATTGTTTCTTCACCGGTCAATTCAGCATAGGTAATTCCGGCTTTGAGGAGTGCTGTGCGTTTGATGGCGTCTCGCTGAGCGGCATTGCCCTGATAATGGCCTCGTCCCTGTATTTCGATGGCGACGATCGGGAACCCTTGTGCATCAATGATGAGGAGATCAATCCGTTTTGAATTTATGGCGCGATAGGCCTCCTTATCGGGGGATGAGAGCACCTCGCCGAGACTGACCTGTGGGCAGACGCGATAGGGGGTCTCTTCAAGCATCGCTTCGGCGATGTGAAACACATTATATTCGCCGCCGTTCATCAGTCGTTGTGGCTGGAAAGTCCCTGCATTCACGGCCTGCATTTGCAGATCGTTGTGGCTGGTCTGTGGTATAGCTTGCAAGCGCTGGTTGTTGGCGCTGACAGCGGCCTGATAGCGTCTGTCACGATGTCGTCTCCACATTGCCCGTATGGCAAAAACAGCGATGAGGAAGGTGATAAAGCCAATCCAGCGTACAACATGCTTAGTACCTTCATCCATGATATTTGCCTTTGCTCGTCAATACCGGTCTCCGAAAGGGTTCCAGTTATGGGGAGGTGACGGGGTGTTCGTCTGCCATGCGGGTTGCTGATAGGTTGGACGGGGGTTCAGCATGTGCCAGGCTCGACCGTAATAATAGAAATTGATCGGACGGCGCGCCATGACCAGATGATTGGAATC
>JAQNCT010000059.1 GCA_029077825.1 Acidocella sp.
CTTCCTGGTATTCGTCACTGAAACCCCTTGGCTCAACGCCAGTTTAGGGGCAGGATTCTATCTAAGCTACCTGTCCAGTTTCCGGGGGCCACCTCAATACAGGCATTTTAAACGTACGCCGGCCTGAATTTCAAATTTACGTTCATACCAGATAAACCGCCTCTTCGTAATCACGGGGGGCAAGACATGGGCAGAAAGCGGGATATTTGCGCTGATGACCAGATCCGGGGCCCAAGTCCGAGCGCCGAACACAAATCAATCCCTCATGTGGCTAAATCAAGTTATGAAAAATTTGGTGCGGGCGGTCGGAATCGAACCGACACTCTGTCACCAGAACCGGATTTTGAGTCCGGCGCGTCTACCAGTTCCACCACGCCCGCATGCCGAGGCAGGATTGAGGCCATAGAGGAGGGCATTCCGAAAATCAACCTCTCCTCCTCGCCATAAGAATGCTGGGAGGCATTGTCATAGCGGATTTGGTTGGCTATAGCCGCCCAACTGGTCCCGAATAGCTCAGTTGGTAGAGCTAGCGACTGTTAATCGCTCGGTCGTAGGTTCGAGTCCTACTTCGGGAGCCAGTTTTTCAATCAATCCTGTCGTTAATTGCCCACTCACACGGCAAATTTAAGCCTTAAGTTCATTGCCAAGCCGCGGGTGTTATTGACTTTTATGGCGAAAACGCCGCGCCAGAGACAGAACAGCGGGGGGCACGAAGCCGATCAGATATATGTTCAGGGCCAGCGACGGCATGTTATTTTGTTGTGCCAACCGCCGAATCGCAGTCAGGCCGTCAAAATCACCTGCTTCGCGCATGCCAGCAGCGGCGTAGAAAGCGATCTGGCGAAACAGAAGTTTCGCCGATGCTAAATGGCTAGCTGCCGGCAATGCCATAAATTTTTGCAGATACAACAAAGAGCCCGGGGCGGTCTGTTCGCGTAAGCTGGCGCTGCGATTCACGGCATTGCGGTTATAAACCGCGGTAATCGTGGCGCTGTGCGCCACGGTAAATTTTTGCGATAGCTTCATCCAGAGCACCACGTCTTCACCGCGTTTAACGTTGGTTGGAAAGCCGCCAACCTCGAAGAAAGCCTGCCGGGTGACGCAGGCGGTGGTTGAATTCACCAGAGATAAACCGATAGCCATGCGCCGGAAAAAATCATCAACCATACCAACAAAGCCATATGAGTAGGCGGATTTCGGCCAGAAAACATTGCTGCCTAAATGAATTTCATAGAGCGTGCTGTAGAGTTGGGCGTCTGGAAACTGCAAAATCAGGCTTTGCAAAGTTTCGAGATGCCGGGGTAGCCAGATATCATCGGCATCGAGAAAAGCGACGTGTGATGATCTCGCCGCAGCAACGCCAGTGTTGCGTGCAGCACTTACGCCCTGGTTGGCCTGCCTGATCAGCATGACCTGCTGACCAGCGAACGACTCGGCAAGTGCGGCACTGGCATCAGTGGAACCGTCATCAACAACGATGATCTCATCAGGTGACAGTGTCTGTGCCAGCACGCTGTTGATGGCCGCTGCAATATGTGGGGCCTTGTTAAATAGCGGGATGACGACGCTGAACATCATCGCCGCTATGCCTGTAACGCGATGAGACGGTGGTGGTGCGGCATCAGGAAATTCCATTGGCCGCAATGGCCGCCAGGAGCGGGGCGGCACCAAGCGCGTGGCGAGCTTGCGCCTGACCGGTCAAACCTAAGGCTTGGCGCTGTTCAGTGTTATAGCCAAGGTAGCGAAGCTTGGTAGCCGCATCCTCAATATCAGGCTCCGCCCACAAGGCGCCGGCAACGTTATAGACACCACGGTCATCCTCGGGTGGCACCAAGCGGTATGATACCAAAGCGGATGTCTCTGGCGTCATGAAAGCGAGGTTGCCGGACCAGCCAGTGGCCACAACCGGCTTGCCCAAAAGCATCGCCGTTGCGGGGATCAAGCCAAAACCCTCAGAGCGATGCAGCGAAAGCACGATATCACTGGCCGCGATAAGGCCGCGGAGATCAGATTCAGCCAGATTTTTGTTGATGATTTTAATGTTTTGCGCATCGCCGATGGCAGCAACGATGGCGCGCAGATCCATCGGATACGATTCAGCACCGGAGAGTTTCATAATGAACAGAAAACATGGATCCGTGCCGAAGGCTGCCTTGAAGGCGGCGATAGCACCGAGCGGGTTTTTGCGGGTGGTGCTGGAATGCAGGTTAACAGCGGTGAGCACGATGACGGCAGCTTCAGGCAGGCCGAAGCTGGCACGCGAGCCAGTGACGGATAGGTCAACCGCGGCCAGCGGATAGGGTACCACCCTCACCCGCCCTGGTGCGATGGTTGCTATGGCATCAGCGGTAAATAGCGAGGGTGCCCAAATTTCATGAACAAATTTCGCGCCGTAACCCCATTGCTTCGGCACCACCGGCAATTCCCAGGCCCACATACCGATGACCCGCCGCCCCGCAATGAAATCACGTTGCAGCCGCAACAACCCGACCGGCAGAATTGGCGCGTTTACCACCGCGAGTAAGGCAGCGCTTTTCGGCACAGCGCTAGAGCTAACGTCAACGACACTCGGCAGGCCGAGCGGCACCAGACCGCGCGCTAGCCCCGCATTTTCAATCACCTGATGCATCAGCCTGGCGGTTTCGGCCAAACCGTTGGAGCCTACAATGTCACCCGCCACGACAACACCGTCACTTACGGCGGGCGGCACAAGGTCTGGTTTGCTCGTGAGTGCGGCAGCCACGCCGGTCATGGCGTTGCGCCGGAATTCTTTAGGCAAAAAACGCCATGCCTTGTGGCCGGCACAGAGGATTTTTTGCTTCATGGTGGTAGCGCCAATGGTTGTGCGCGCCTAAGGCGTGACGTGGAAGTAATCGACATAATCCGCAAATTGCGGCGTGAGGCGTTCGGGCCGGATGTTAAAACGTCCCAGCATATAGCGGCGCGACCCGCTGTAGCCGCCGCGCGGATTGGCGGCCATCGCAGCGGCGATCGCGGTTGTGAAGTCATCCGCGAGATGCAAATTGAACAAAGCGTAAATGCTGGCAACGGCCCGCAATGGGTCTGCAATCAGATCATCATACTGGATATGAATTTTGCGGGCGGCGGAAACATCGCTGCGGCGATCAAACATAATGAGTTGCTTCGCGCCGTCGATCCAACGGCCGGTGACCTGGGCGCCGATTTCGGCGGGGTCGATATTTTTCAGGAATGGCCGCCGTAGAATTTCAGTGAGATTTGCCACCGAGGCGAAAACTTTCAACGGGTCGCGATGCACAATGACGAAACGCGCATCCGGGTAGGTTTGCAAAATAGCGTCGATGCTGAAAACATGGTCAGGACATTTCAAGACCCAGCGCGGCTGGTCGATGCCGTGTTGCAGAACCTGTAAAAATTTACTGTGAAACCGGAAAGCCTCGGCATGGCCATGAGCATCCAGCCAGGTTTGATACGAAGGCACCCGGAAAGTGGTATCAAACCGCAGGCTCTGGAATGTGTGAGCGGTGATTTCAGTACATTCCTGCGGGCTGTCGGCAGTAATCGGGTGGGCTTGTGAAAAGCCTGGCGCGAAACCTGCGAAAAACCTCAACTCCCGATCAACAATCCGGGCCTGCTTATGGGCTGAGGCCTTGAAGTCAGGTGGCCGTGGCAAGGGGTAGATGGTTTGCCAGTTGCGCGGTACCTGGTTGGCGGCATCCAGCGCCAGCAGTGAATGCAAAAAGCTGGTGCCGCTGCGCGGCAGGCCAAGGATGAATATTGGGGCAGTAACCCGCACCTTGGCGATTGCGGGTACGTCCCGGTGCTGGGCTTCAATATAAGCGGCATTGCGCAACAGCCGCAAAAAATCATGGTGGATGGCCAGCGCGCCGAACATGGTCAGCTCAGATTCCGCATCGAGCGAGGCGGCCAGCCGAACCAGCCCCTGCACCGTACCAGCGCTTGGGCAGCTTTGGCTGACACGCATCAGCTGCGCTGGGTCGTGCCTTGGCCAAAGCCGCCTTGGCAAAGCCGCCCCCACCGCCTGCAAGCCCATGGCGATGGCCCGGTAGCTTACCGGTTGAGCGGGGTAGTGTTCAGAATTCATCAATTGTTACTCAGGCGGGTTTGTGGCGCAGGCGGTCGAAAAACATCTTGCGGACTTTTGCTACCTTAGGCGCCACCACGGCCTGGCAATAACCGGCATAGGGATTGCGGGCGTAATATTGGTCGTGCTCAGGCTCGGCCTGATAGAATGTTGGGGTGCTTGCAACCTCGGTGACGATTTTGCCGGGCCAGATTTGGGTAAATTCCGCAATCGCGGCCTTAGCCGCAACCTCCTGCGCGGGGCTGGTGGTGAAGATGACCGAGCGATATTGCGTGCCGACGTCGCCGCCCTGGCGGTTCAGCGTTGTGGGGTCATGGATGGTGAAAAAAACTTTCAGCACATCGTCATAGGAAATGATGGCGGGATCAAACGTGAGTTTTACCACCTCGGCATGGCCGGTGGCGCCGCTGCAGACCTGTTTATAGGTTGGGTTATCAACATGGCCGCCCGCATAGCCTGATTGCACCGCCAAAACCCCGGCCAGTTCACTATACGCGGCCTCCAGGCACCAGAAGCAGCCGCCGCCCAGAATGGCAGTTTCAGTATTCATGTAAAAAACCTTTCATGTGAGACCCGCCATAGCACAAAGCTGCGCCCAATGGGTGGCACTTATGGGGGCAACCGAAAGGCGAGACAGCCGCAGGAGTGCCAAGTCAGCAAATCGTGGGTCGGCCTTGATGGCGGCCAGAGTGACCGGGTTCGGCAAAGGCTTGACCGTCTGCATATCCACGCACACCCAATCACCTGACTCGGCGGTTGGGTCCGGGTAGGCTTCGCGTGCTACTTTTACGATCCCGACGATCTGTTTGCCGATGTTGGAGTGATAAAAAAACGCCAGATCGCCCTTTTTCATGGCTTTCAGGTTGTTTTTGGCCTGATGGTTGCGCACACCGGTCCAGGGTTCGACCTTGTTGGCTACCTGCTGGTCCCATGAGAACGCGTCCGGTTCGGATTTGACCAGCCAGTGGTTCATTCGGCCAGCACCCCGTTGAGGAACACAGTACGGAATCCGCTCATGGAGACCATCTCGAACAGCCCTGCGGTGACGTAAGGGTCGGCCTCGAACAGCGCCCTGGCCTCCGCCTCGGTGTCAGCCTCCAGCACCAGCACGCTGCCGAAGGGCTTGCCATCCGCATGTAAAAGCGGGCCGCCATAGGCCAGGCGCGGGCCGTTTTCGGCCTGCCAATAGGCTAAATGCGCCGGACGGGTGGCTTTGCGGATGTCCAGCCCGTCTGCTTTATCGTGCCCGATAAGTATGAATTTCATGCAAGCCAGCTCCTTTGTGGTGCTTAATAATATACAGTCTTGCTGGCCAGCTTCAAATTTCCTGCCACATCACCTAATAAGGTTGTATGACTGAAAATATTCTTGCGCCGGAGATTGGACCCAGGGGAGCCACCGGGACGTGGCTGCATCGGTACGCCAATCCGGGCCGGTTTTTACGGCTAGCCCAGCCGGCTCTGCCCTGGCTGGCAGCGTTTTCCATTATCCTCACCGTCACCGGGATTGTGTGGGGCTATTTTTTCGCGCCGGCTGACTGGGAACAGGGCAATGCGGCGCGGATCATGTATGTGCATGTGCCGGCGGCCTGGGTTTCGATGGCAGGCTACGCCGCATTGGCCGTTTGCTCGTTTTTTTCGATTGTATGGCGGCACCCGCTGGCGGATTTGGCGGCTGAGGAAATTGGGCCGGTGGGAGCGGGGTTTACCTTTGTGTGTCTCATTTCAGGCGCCTTGTGGGGCAAACCGATGTGGGGCGCTTACTGGGTCTGGGATGCCAGGCTGACCTCAGTGCTGGTGTTGTTTTTCCTTTATCTCGGCCATATCGCGCTGATCCGGGCGTTTGATAACCGTGAGCACGGTTATCGCGCCGCTGCGATTCTGGCGCTGGTGGGGGCGGTGAACCTGCCGATAATCGTGTTTTCGGTGCAATGGTGGAACACATTACACCAGGGCAATACCATCTCGATCACCGGTGGCTCGAAAATCTATGTCACCATGTTATACCCTTTATTGATAGCCTCGGTGGGTTTTTACATGTGCTTCATTACGCTGGTAACAGCGCGGTTATGCTCGGCGATTATGGAACGTAAAACCCGGGCGTTATTGCTGGCAGCGGCGGAGCGTGGCGCATGAACTTAACACCGTTCATTGATGGCAGCTACGGGACTACCGTACTGTTCCTGGTAGGGATTTTTGCGCTGACGTATTTGCGCTACCGGAGCGCTACCAAACGTTTGGCGGCGGTTGAGAAGCGGCCATGACGCCGCGCAAAAAGCGTCGGCTGTATTTATTGCTGGCGAGTGGGATTGCGGTATGTTCCGCGACAGCCCTGTCACTGGCAGCGTTTTCATCTACACTCACCTTCTTCCTCGGGCCGCGCGAAGTGCTCACGAAGCACCCGGCAGCGGGGATGGATTTCCGTCTCGGCGGGATTGTGCAGGTAGGGACAGTCAATACGGTAGTGAGCAACGGCACACCGACCACCAATTTTCGCGTGACTGATGGGCAGGCTTCAATACCGGTGACCTTTACCGGCGTGCTGCCGGATTTGTTCCGTGAGGGTCAAGGCATTGTGGCGATCGGCGCGATGGATAACAGTGGCGATTTTTCTGCCAGCGAAGTGCTGGCCAAACACGGCTCCACCTATATGCCGAAAGATGTCGAGGAAAATTTGAAAAACTCCGGTAAATGGAATCCAAAATTCGGCCCAGCACCCGCGGCCTCGACCTGGAATGATATGAACGTAAAGAGTAGCGGCTCATGATCCCCGAACTTGGGCATTTTGCCTTAGCGCTTGCGGTGGCCTTGGCGTTTGCGCAGGGCGTGGTTGGCGTTTTTGCACCGGGTTTGCGCGACGCACGAGCGATGCGGGCGGCACCGGCGCTGGCGCTCAGCCATTTTTTGGCGATCGGGGCAGCGTTTCTTGGGCTGATTTATGCCGGGGTAGTCTCTGATTTCACGGTTGAAAACGTCGCGGATTTTTCATCGAGCCAGGTGCCGCTGATTTACCGGATCACTGGCACCTGGGGGAACCATGACGGCTCGATGGTGTTATGGTGTTTTGTGCTGTCGTTCTGCGGCGCGACGGTAGCGGCATTTGGCGGCAATTTACCGGCATCACTGCGTGCGCGGGTGCTTGGAGTTCTGGGGTTTGTTTCAGGCGGGTTCTTGCTGTTTACCTTAACTGTGTCAGACCCGTTCACCCGGATATGGCCACCGCCGCTTGATGGTGCCGGGGTGAACCCGATTTTGCAGGATCCTGGCTTAGCTTTTCATCCGCCGGTTTTATACACCGGCTATGTTGGGTTTTCGGTGGCGTTTGCATTTGCGATCGCAGCGTTGATTGAAGGGCGGATTGATGCCGCCTGGGGGCGCTGGGTGCGGCCATGGGCGCTGGTTTCATGGTGCTTTCTCACCTCCGGCATCGCGCTGGGGAGTTGGTGGTCTTATTATACACTTGGCTGGGGCGGGTATTGGTTCTGGGACCCGGTGGAGAATGCCGCATTGCTGCCGTGGCTGACCGGCACGGCGCTGCTACATTGCGCGATTGTGGTGGAAAAGCGCGAGGCGTTGAAGGCCTGGACAGTGTTGCTGGCAATTGCGACATTCTCTCTCAGCCTGTCGGGCACATTTTTGGTGCGCTCGGGTATTTTGAATTCGGTGCATTCATTTGCCGCGGCCCCTGATCAGGGGTTATTTATTTTGGCTCTATTGGGCATCACGATCGGCGGGTCCCTGCTGCTGTTTGCCATTCGCGCCCCGGTACTGGCCGCAACGGGGATGTTCTCGCCATTATCGCGTGAGAGTGCGCTGGTGCTGAATAATATCTTTTTATGTGCGATTGCAGCGGTGGTGTTTGTTGGAACCTTATATCCACCATTCGTGAATTTGCTGTTTGGCGTTCAGCTTTCCGTAGGCGCGCCGTTCTTTAACCAAACGGTTCTGCCGCTAACCGCACCGCTGATATTGGCTATGGCGATTGGGCCGTTGCTGCCCTGGAAGCGCGCCGCGTTGCGGCCGGCGCTGGAGCGGATTTGGCTGGCGGCAATGGTGGCGGTGATCGTGTTTTTGGTGATGACAGAGCAGACCAACGCCATTACCGCCTTGGGATTGGCTGGCGGCGTCTGGGTTATGCTGTCGGCCATTTCAGATATTGCCGAGCGGGCCAAATTGGGGCGCGTGAAGCTGGGGGATTCGCTGGCGCGGGTGCGTGCGATGCCGCGGGCTGCATTTGGCGCGGCACTGGGGCATATTGGGTTTGGGGTGATGGTTTTTGGCATCGCCGGAATGACCCTGGCCACCCAGAAGGTGGTGGTGTTGAACCCAGGGCAATCGACAGAACTTGGCGGCTATAGCTGGAAGCTAGATGATTTGCACGACGCGCCAGGGCCCAATTATGCGCAACGGGTTGCGGATGTGACCATCAGCGATGATGGCAAACCGTTCCTCACCTTGCATCCCTCACGGCGAATTTTCACCACACCGAAAGTGATCACCAATGATGCGGCGATCCATACCAACGGGTTTCAGGATATTTACGTGGTATTTGCTGATGAACCGGCGAACGGTGGCGCTGAATTGCGCTTGAACCGGCATCCGTTGGCACCGGAGATTTGGTTTGGCGGGTTGATCATGGCACTTGGCGGCGCGCTCTCGCTTTCAGACCGCCGGCTGAGAGTAGGAGCACCTTCGCGCAAGCGGGCAGCGAAAGCAGCAGGCGTGGTTGCTTGACGATGGATATGCGCCGGCGTTTGTTGTTTACGGCACCTTTGGCGGTTGTCGCGCTTGGTGGTTGGGGTTTTTATACCATTCTGGAACGGATGGAGCAGGATAAATATGACCCGCACGCCCTGCCCTCACCGCTGATTGGCCATAAGCCGCCGGCGTTTAACTTACCTGGTTTTAACACTGCACCAGGCTTTTCCAATACCGATCTAGCCGCACCGCCGCAGCCGATGCTGGTGAATTGGTTTGCCTCATGGTGCTTGCCGTGTGCTCAAGAAGCCCCGATGATGGCGCAGCTTGCAAAAACTGGCCTGCCAATCTGGGGTATTGCGTATCAGGACCAGCCGGATGCGCTGACTTCGTATTTCGCGCAATATGGCAACCCCTATACGAAGCTGGCACTGGATGCGTCCGGGCTGACCGCGATCAACTGGGGGGTTTATGGGGTGCCGGAAACTTACCTGATCGATAAAAATGGGATCGTCCGCTGGCGTTGGGCCGGGGCGATTACCAGTGATGTTATGGCAAACGGTCTGCAACCGTTGTTGGCGAAATACGCGTGAAAACGCTTCTATTCATGCTGTTGCTGCTGCCGGGACTGGCGCTGGCACAGGTGCCAAACCCGGCACAAACCGTAATGCGGGATGGCGTGACGCTGACCCAGGCGCAGGAGCAGCGCGCTGAGGCGATTGGAGACCAGTTGCGCTGCCTGGTGTGCCAGAACGAAAGCATTGAGGGGTCATCCGCCACCTTGGCAAAGCAGTTGCGCATCATCATCCGCCAGCATGTGGCAGCGGGCGATGGCGACAAGAGCATCATGGATTATATGGTGCACCGCTACGGGATTTTTGTGTTGCTGAAGCCGCCGTTTTCAAGGTTGACTTTGTTGCTGTATGCGACACCCGTTCTGGCGCTGATTCTAGGGTTTTTGGTGGCGTGGCTGACACGGCGAAGTAAAATTCCACCACCGCCACCTTTGGATGATGCCGAACAGGACCGGCTGGAGAGATTGCTGAAATCATGATCTGGATTTTGATGGCTGCCTTGGCGGTGGCTTTGATGCTGCCGCTTCTCCTTGTGTTCCGCAGCCGCGGCCGGGTGAAAAACCGCCGTGAGACAGCAATGAATTTGCATCGCGCGCAATTGGATGAGTTGATACGAGATTTGGACGACGGCAGGATTGGCGTGCCCGAATATGCCGGAGCCAAGCTGGAGGTGGAACGAAGGTTACTGGCTGCTGATACATTAAGTGAGCCTGAGACCACAGGAAATGCCAAATGGCTGTTGATGGCGGTGGTGGTATTCGTACCTGTGATGGCGTTTATGCTCTATCTGCCGGGCAGTACGCCGGATATTCCCTCTGAGCCGCATGCCGCTTGGATGGTAAAACAGCAACAGGAGCAGGCACAAATTGCCACATTAATTACTGAATTGCGGGTACGTTTGGCAAACCTCGACCCGGCCTCGCCGGAAGCCAGCGAAGGGCAGGCTTATTTGGCAGAGGCTCTCGCCGAGCAGGCAGGACAATTGACGCCAGAATCCATTGCACTGTTCAAGCAATCCATCGCCAATGCGCCGCCCAATGCAAGTTGGCGGGCATTGGATGAGCAGCGTTTGGTACAAGCGGCCACGCAGCAGTAATTTAACCTTGCGAAACATACCCGCGATAACCAAGTGAATATCATGGATGATACGACAAAAGCCGAAACGACAACGCCGCCCGACGATGCGGCTCAACCCTCTCCTGCCCTGCCAAAGGAAATTGGCGGCCAGAAAGGACCTGAGCCGACGCGTTATGGCGATTGGGAAAAGAACGGTCGCTGCACCGACTTTTAATTACTGAGAGGGTTTTATAATGAACAGGAATGCATTGACCGGTGCTGCCGTTGTCGTGCTTGTTGGTTTTTTTGCGGTGCCAATGGTGGTGGCGGGAACAACAAATACCTGCCAGGCGTTGGAGAAACATAATGTGAGCGCAGCTGCCACGAATATTGCCGGCAGCAATAGCGGCGTGGTTCATGATACCATCAATAATATTGGACAGAGCATGGCGACGGGTCAGCTCACGCAGTCAGTAATGGCGCAAGATCATCCTAATTCACCGAGTGTGGTGAGTTGTGCGTATTATTATTGGAAAGATATTCTCTAGGTTTTTAGCAGTGTGACCTAAGCAGCATCCTGCAGATTTGCCAGTCTGTTCAGGTTGCTCAGTACATCGCGCGCGATGCTGACCCGGGCGTTTACTTCCATGTCACGGGTGACCACCAATTTATGGTCGGGGCGGATTTTGATGGTGCCGCCGCGTGAGCTGATCCAGCTGATCAAGCCGCCTGGGTTGTTGAATTCGTTGCGGCGGAAACTCAGCACCATGCCCTTTGGCCCAGCGTCAAGCTTCTCTACGCCAGCCTCGCGGCAGGCGCGTTTAAGGGCGACAGTTTCTAGTAAATTCTCGACCTCAGCAGGAAGTTTACCAAAGCGGTCAACCAGCTCAGCCGCTAGTGCTTCGCTCTCAGCATCATTCTGCAAACCGCTGACGCGGCGGTACAGGCCCAAGCGAACGGGTAAATCACTGACATAGGCTTCTGGGATCAACACCGGCAGGCCAAGGTTGATATTTGGTGTCCAGTCACGCTCGGCAGCTTTTTTGTTATGCCCCTCAGCGCGGATGGCATTCACCGCGTCTTCCAGCATTTGCTGGTATAATTCGATGCCGACTTCGCGGATATGGCCTGATTGTTCATCACCCAGCAAATTGCCAGCACCTCGGATATCAAGGTCATGCGAGGCTAGCGTGAAGCCAGCCCCCAAGGTGTCCAAAGTCTGCATCACTTCCAGGCGCTTCTCAGCGGCGGCAGATAAACGATGATGGGCGGGCCAAGTTAAATACGCATAGCCACGTTGCTTGCCACGGCCAACACGGCCACGCAGCTGATAAAGCCCGGCAAGCCCGAACATGTCAGCACGGTAGATGATAAGAGTGTTTACGGCTGGCATATCAAGCCCGCTTTCCACGATATTAGTGGCAAGCAGGACATCGAATTTGCCTTCGCCGAATTCGGTCATCACGCGCTCAAGCTCGGTCGGAGCCAAGCGGCCATGCGCCGTAACAGTGCGAATTTCTGGCGCAATCTCACGCAGGCGTGCCGCCATTGGCTCAAGGTCATCAAGGCGGGGCACCACACAGAAAATCTGGCCACCGCGAAAACGCTCCCGGGCGATGGCTTCCTTTATCACCAGACTATCAAATGGCATGATAAAGGTACGCACGGCCAAGCGGTCAACCGGCGGCGTAGTGATGAGCGAGAGGTCGCGCACGCCGGTGAGTGCGAGTTGCAACGTGCGGGGGATGGGCGTTGCGGTGAGGGTGAGCACATGCACATCGGCTTTAAGCTGCTTGAGGCGTTCCTTATGGGCAACGCCAAAATGCTGTTCCTCGTCCACAATCAGCAACCCGAGGTCGGAGAAGCTGACTGATTTTGCCATGACAGCATGGGTACCAATAACAATGCTGATGCTGCCATCTGCCAAGCCTGCCCGAACTTGCGTGGCTTCCTTGGCTGTAACCAGGCGCGAAAGCTGCGCCACGCGCACCGGCAGCCCGGCAAAGCGCGCCGAGAACACACGGAAATGCTGGCGGGCCAGCAAGGTGGTGGGCACCACCACCGCCACCTGAGTTCCGGCCATCGCGGCAACAAAGGCAGCGCGTAAGGCCACTTCGGTTTTGCCAAAGCCGACATCGCCGCAAACCAG
>JAQNCT010000060.1 GCA_029077825.1 Acidocella sp.
AGCCCAGCCCCCAAAGTAGGCGTGGTTTGCGGGGCGATATGGGGCAGCGGTGAGGATTCCAGGCTGGTAGGGACAGCCTGCGCCAGGGCCCCAACCGGCACCAGCGCAAGGCCACAGGAAACGGCGCCAAGCACGAGATATAAAACAAACGCCTGGCGCATCATCATACCCTAGAACCGGAACCAATCATTCCGCAAAGCGACGTTGTTAGAATGCATGAAACTGTCTGTAAACACTAACAATAAATCTATCCCTAACGCATTCATTAAGCTTGAATTTCGACCACCAGGGCCGTGACATTGTCGCGAACCTTGTGGCCAAGAGCCGCAGCGATCAGGTTTTTTGGGGTCATTTCGCCATCGGCTATGCCCAGCAGCTGGCTGATTTCCGCCTGGGATAACGTTTTGCTCAGGCCATCGCTGCAGAGTAAAAATCGGTCTCCTGGTTTAACGGCGCCGTTGACCCGGTCAAGCTCCAGAGTTGCGCTATCGGAGCCGACCGCCCGGGTGATGATGTTGGCATGAGGATGGCTCTCGGCATCGGCGGCGGCCAGCTTGCCAAGGTCAATGAGTTCCTGCACCAGGCTATGGTCGCGGGTTAGTTGGCTCAGCGTGCCGTTACGAAACAAATAGGCTCGGGAGTCACCGGCCCATAGGCAGGTGAAATTTTTACCCGATATCAGCAGTGCGATGAAGGTGGAGGCGATCATTACATCACTTCCGCGGGTTAGCGCCTTGGCGCGCAGCGCATCATGCACCTGACTCAGTGTGGCGCTGACCTGCGCGATCAGCGCATCAGCTGTCAGGTTGGGGGGTAGCCGGGCTAGCTCATCAACGATCATGCCCGAGGCCACCTCGCCGGAATCATGCCCGCCGGCGCCATCCGCCACCACCCAGAGTCCAAGCTCCGGCCGGCTTAGCATGCTGTCCTCATTGTATTTGCGCACGGACCCAGGGTCGGTCAGGGCCCAGCTCTTAATCACCGTCATGTTGGATATCCCTATCGCGCTGAAGCCAAATCCTGCGCCACGCCTCACCCATACCCCGCTCCGCCCACTGCCCGCTGTCGCGGTGTTGTCATGATAGAAATCTACCACACCAACCTGGGAATGTGGATAATCCTTCATATGATTGTTTTGGGCATTGGGAAACCGGGCTTCGCCATTGTTTTGACCAATATCAAAGACAGCGGAGCGGACCAGGGTCTTTACTGGGCTGAACAGGTTCAAGGTTACGTTAAGATGTTGCTGAATTTTGCCGCGCTTGAAGAGGCCAGTGCTGTTACCCAGCCGTTCCCCTACCTGACCGCGTCTGGCGTGCTGCGGTCGGCGGCGCTGGATTTGCTGGCCGATGATTTCCCGGCAATCAGCAAGCCAGGGATATTCACTTTGACCGACCTGCATTACGGCAAAGTGTTTGAACAACTGATCAAGGAAATCCGTGGCCGCCAACTGGAAGCGCTGCTGGAGGATAAATTCCAGCTCAGCCTGGCTGATAAGCCGCTGATGGTCACGGTGCGTGGTCAGGCGCAATTGAAAGATGGCCGGATTCACGCGGATTCCAAGGATAAATTCCTGACCTGCCTGCTCTACCTCAACAGCCCGCACTGGAACCCGGACGGCGGGCGGCTGCGGCTGCTGCGTCGGCCTGACAGTCTGGATGATATGATCGCGGAAATTCCCCCCGACGGCGGCACCTTTATCGCTTTCAAGCGGACCGATCACTCCTGGCATGGGCATGAGCCTTTTGAGGGTGTCCGCCGGGTGGTGATGTTCAACTGGATGGTTTCCAAGGCCGCGCTGCTAAAAAATCTGGGGCGGCACACGCTGTCTGCTGCTATCAAAAAATTAGGCGGTAACGATGCTTACTGAGACCCAAGTCAGCCGTGGCGTGACGCAGTTTTTATCGTGTCTGGAGCAGGCTGATACCCAGAGCTACCCGTTCGCGCATTGGCTGCTCAGTGATATTTTGCCGATTGCCTGGCTTTATGCTCTGGCCGCCTTGCCGTTTGCACCGCCGGACGGGGCGGTTTTCAATGGTCAGCGTGAAAGCAACAACGCGCTGCGAGTCTATTTCACCCAACAAATCCAGAACGAGTTCGCAACATGCCGTGACATTGTGGAGGTTTTCAACGACCCCGCGGTACTGCAAAAACTGCAAAAACTAACCGGCACCGATGTCTCGGCGGGGCAGTTGCGGATTGAATATTGCCAGGATGTCGATGGGTTTTGGTTGGAACCGCATCGTGATATATCAGTGAAACTATTCACGATGCTGATTTATGTCTCGGATGACCCCCAATTATTCGACGCCGGTACCGATATTTATGACGATACGCCCGAGCACCGGCTGGTGGCGTCGGTTCCGTATGAGAAAAATCGCGGTCTTATTTTTATTCCCGGCACCAACAGCTGGCATGGGTTTTCCAAGCGCCCGATTAACGGCCTGCGAAAATCATTGATCATTAATTACGTCTCACCGGATTGGCGGGCGGCGGAAGAATTATCGTTTCCGAAAGGCGAGGCATGAAGGATTTCGAGTTGATCGCGCGCTACGACACCAGGGTGCCGCGCTATACCAGCTACCCGACAGCGCCGTATTTTACCAAGGCGGTCACCTCTGAGACCTACGCCGCCTGGCTGGCCGAACTCGACACCGACGCGGCTCTATCACTGTATATCCATGTCCCCTTCTGCGACCGGCTGTGCCTGTATTGCGGCTGCAATACATCGGTGGTGCGCCAGGAGCGGCCGCGCCGTGATTATGCCCAACTGCTGGGGCGGGAGATCAATATGTTGGCCGACCGGCTGGGCCGGCGGGCCGAGCTGTCGCACGTGCATTGGGGTGGTGGCACGCCCACCTGCCTGCCCAATGACTGCCTGACCGGCATCATGGACCTGATCCGCGGCCGTTTTAAGGTGCGGGTTGACGCTGAAGTTGCCATTGAGATCGACCCGACGTCCTTCACCGTTGATAAAGCCGATGCGCTGGTTCTGATGGGGGTCAACCGCGCCAGCCTCGGCGTGCAGGATTTTGATGAAAAAGTGCAGAGCGCCATTGGCCGGATGCAAAGTTTTGAGGAAACCAAGGCTTGCGCCGACATGCTGCGGACGGCGGGTATTCACGCCATCAACCTCGACCTGATCTACGGCCTGCCGCACCAGAGTGAGGCCAGCGTGATCCGCACGGCGCAGCAGGCGCTAGAGTTGCAGGCCGGCCGGATTGCCGTGTTCGGCTACGCGCATGTGCCATGGATGAAGCGCCATCAGGCGCTCATTCCACAGGATGCTCTGCCCGACACCTCGGCGCGATTCGCCCAGATGCAGGCCATCGCGCAGGTGCTGGAGCAGCAAGGCGGTTACGTGCCGGTCGGCCTCGATCATTACGCCAAGCCTGATGATGCCATGGCGGTGGCAATGCATGAGAAATCCCTGCATCGCAGCTTTCAGGGCTACACCACGGATGCATCGCCGATTTTGCTCGGTGTTGGCGCCAGTTCTATTGGCAGCCTGCCACAGGGCTATGTGCAGAATGCAACCTCGGTTCCGGCTTATGCCGCGGCGATTAATGCCGGAAATTTTGCCGCCGTGCGCGGCGTTGGCCTGACCGCTGATGATCGTTTGCGCCGCGCGGTTATTGAAAAAATAATGTGCGATCTGCAGGTCGATCTGATCGCGGTGGCTTTCGCGCAGGCGATGGACCCGGCCCCTTTGCTGGCGGCAGCGCGCGGCCTCACGGCAATGCGCCATGACGGGTTGGTGGTCTGGGATGGGCGCAAGCTGACGGTGACCCAGCGCGGACGGCCGTTTGTGCGTAATGTCGCTGCGCTGTTCGATGCTTATCTGACGGTGGATGAAACCGCGCCGAAATATGCCAAAGCCCTCTAATTCGATTTGATGGTGTGACGCGTCAAAAAAATTGTGGCATCGCACTTCGATTTCGTAATAGTCGGCGTTCCTGATCGCCATGATGGTCACCGAGACACTTAAGTAATTTTTGAAGTTATTAAGCTGCATTAACCAAAAAAAGCCCTGCCGTTTTTAGCGGCAGGGTCAGTTTGGGAAAGTATCCTTGAGCGGATGAATGCTTATCGTCGATAATTGCCGGTTGATCTTTGATTTAAATCAAACCAGCAATTTTTTTTGACGAAAAATCAGAACCGGTAGCCGATACCGACGCCAACCACAGTCGGGCTAAGCGAGGTCTTGGCGATAATTGCACCGTGGTTCAGATGGGCAGTCGTGCTGATGAACATTTGCTTCAAATCCACATTGGCATACCAGTTGCCACCCAGCGCATAATCGAAGCCGACATTCAAGGTGGGGCCAACGGCGGTGCTGAAGCTGGCGCTCTTGATGGTGCCGCCGTTGGCATGGCTACCATAAAAGAAGGCGACAGTCAGGCCGACACCAGCATAAGGCTGGAAGCCAGCGATCGGCGAAAGGTGATATTGCAGGGTAATGGTAGGCGGCAGAGCCCAGACGCTGCCAACATCAACCCTGCCGATGGCGGTGCCAGAGGCCCAGACACTATGGCGGGTGGTGGCGGCAATGGCCTCAACCGAGAAATGATTGGTGATGAAATACGACAGATCAAGTTCTGGTGCGACCTGCTGAGAGGCATTCACATGCCCGCCGACTGCGGAGACTGAACTTGAGAAGTTCTCCGGTATCACGTCAATAACCCGCAAACGGACCAGAAAATCGCCGGCCTGAAATCCGGCCGGGCTAGCGCTTTGCGCGGCGGCTGGCTGCACGGCGGCGAGCGAGAGGGCAGCAGCCCCAAACATACCAAAATAGAGAGATTTTTTCATAAGGAACTTCCTGAGCCTTGAGGTTTCATACACGTAACATTGCGTATAAAAGGCCGGATACCGATCTGTTCTTTGACGTAGATCAAAAGCGTATGCTGCATGAGCAAACAAAGCCGGATGTTGCTTTTGCGACACAGTTTGGTTGGTCGGCTAAGTCAGCTTTTGGCGTTGGCGACCAGTTCCAACCTTTGCGGGTTCAGCAGCGTCACCGCATGCGCATTGCTGAACTCGATAAGGCCATTGCGCTTCAATTGTGCAAATGAGCGCGAGACGGTCTCGATCGTCAGGCCCAGATAATCGGCAAGGTCGGCGCGGCTGATCGGCAGTTTCAGGATAAGCTTGCTGGAGGGCAGCTTGCCTTCGGCACAGGCGTCCAGCTGCATGACCAAATTGAGCAGATAGCTTGAAACACGTTCCACCGCGCTCTTGCGGGCCAGCAGCAGCATCTGCTCATGCGCCACGGTCAATTCATGTGCTGCGATGTTCAGCAGGCGGCGCTCGAGTGCCGGAAAATCCGCGAATACCTGGTTGAGGGTGGCGCGGCTGAACCGGCAGAGATGCACCTCCTCCATGGCTTCGGCGCTGAAGGCGCAGTGGCCAGAAATTGCCAGGCCAAGGAACTGCCCGGCGCCCATGAAGCCGGTGATATGGCGGCGGCCATCCGGCAGCGCTTTGAACACCCGCACCATGCCCTCGTTGATATTATAGAAATAATTCGCCGGATCACCCTCTTCGATGAACACTTTGCCGGGCGATATTGTCATCCGCTGGGCAGCTTTCGCCAGGACCCCGAGATCATCATCCGAGAGTGCGTCGCACATGCCATGATGACGGGCACCACAGTCAGCACAGTGGCTGGACGAGGGTTGACTCGCCATAATGACCACGGGGCGACGAATCGTCGATCCTTCGAACAACGGCTAAACTCCAGATTTCAGACCTGTTCCTTTACGCTGACCTGGAAATTCCGCAAGCTGGAAAATGCTGGGCAGGCGGCCCGCACGGCGGTTTTGATTTATATCAAGGCTTTCCGTGGAAATGTGTCGTGAATAAAGATGTCCGGAAATAAATTCTGATGAAATGAGCGATTATATCGTTGAACCTCTGGCTCCGTCGTCGATCGTCAGCGCCTATCCGCTGATACGATTGCTGGCGCCAACTCTGGACCTTAAGGCCTGGAAACGCCAAGCCGGGAAGGCGATTGACCAGCGCAGCCGGGGGGCCAAAGGCATTTTGGTCGCGCGGGCGGTGCAGCGGCAATATGTCTGCGGCATGGTCTGGTACCGCAGCGAGTTTGACCTTGCTAAAGGCAAATTCCTGCGCGCCAACAATCTGATCGCTTTGGATTTGCTTGACTCTCAGCAGATTATCGCGAGCCTGGTGTTCGCGCTGGGAGAGGTAGCGTGGCAGCAGCATTGCCGCTGCGTGAAGCTGGTGGTGCCGCAGGCGAGCGTCTTGTCGGACATACTGCATCATGTCGTCAAAGACCTAGCACCCGACCCGGAAATTGAACTCCGCATCGAGGCTGCGGCCCAGCACTGACAGCCGGGCCCCCTTGCTGTTCTGGATGCGCGAAACAATGACAATTAAACGGCCGGTGAATTGCGCCCCGCGTGTTATGTCGGGCCGGTCCGAGTTCGTTTCACATAACGAAAGTTTAATAACTTCCTTGTCCGGGGAAAATCCGGTCGGGCATCAACGCTGCTATTTGGCAACGACGAAATTACTTGGAAAATTCAACAAGTTTAGAGATTTATTATGAATTACCCCAATGCTTAATCGGATAAATGCCAACCTTGCGCCCTCAAACATGGCCTGGACCGGGGTGCGGTGGGTACGATAGGTTAATATTGATGATACTATATATTTACTGTCTGTTCACAATCAGACAAGGAGACTAGCCATTTTTGTGAGTAAACGCGCCCAACCCGGACCGGCCAGTCACCATGTGAATTTCGGCACGCTGGCTCTTCGGGTACCAGAAGGCGCTCCGGACCATGCGAATGGCATGATGACCGTGGTTGTCTCGGGGGTTGGGCGGTCTGGCACCAGTGCGGTGGCCAAGGTGCTGCATGCTCTTGGCGTGCCAATGGGCAATACCAATAATCTGGCGGTCTATGAAGATCAGGATTTTCTGCACGCGCTATTGTTTTTTGACCAGGCGCGCATTGCCGAACTGATTGTTGAGCGGAATAACAAATATCCGCGCTGGGGTTTCAAGTTTCCATCGCTGCAAAATCATCTGCTGCCGCCGCAATTGTCGCGGTTCCGCGCCCCCCATCTGATTCTGGTGATGCGTGACCCGGTAGCGACCGCCAGCCGGGCGTTTTCATCGGATACTGATGGAAATTCCATTATTGATACGTTCTTAAACGTCACCCGGCAAACATTTGACCTGGTGAATTTTATGCAGAAGGTTGAGTGTCCGACATTGCTGATCAGCTACGAAAAATTGCTTGCGTTTCCTGACCAGACCATTGATTCAATCGTGGCATTTTGCGGTATTGAACTGGATACCGAGACACGCATCAAAGCGCGGCAGGCGATTGAGCCGAATAACCCGCAATATATCGAACTGTTTCACAACCCGTACCGCGGTCATTTTGATGCAATCGAGGGTGGTTATGCGTTGGGTTGGGGAGCCGCAACCTTTCATGGCGATCCGATCAGCGTTGAATTGCTGGCTGATGGCGTGGTCAAAGCTTCGGCCAGGGCGGATATATTCCGGCAGGATTTGCTGGATGCGGGCATTGGCGAGGGCTGCCATAGCTTCAAAATTCCATTGGCGCGCCTGAAGATTAAAAAATCCGCGAAGCTGAGTGTCCGGGTGGCCGGCGATGAGTTTATGCTCGAAGGCAGCGGGCGTACTCTCAATAAATAATGTGCCATCATGGCGGTAGCATATCTGCTTCCAGGTGCCATTTTTTGAATACCGCTGCATAGGAGCCATCCCGCATCAACGCGTCCAGAGCGATGGTAATTTTGGTTTGAAGGGCTGATTGATCTTTGCGAATGCCGATGCCAGTGAGGATTCTGCCAAATGGCGGGCAGCCAAGCTCAAATAGTTTCGGCTCCAGATTTGCATAATAAAGCCCGGTTTCATAAGCCACACCATAGGCTGCCACCCTGCCAAACTGTAATTGCTGCAATGCTGAGATATTATCAGGGAACAAGATGATATCGATAGGTGGTTTATGAGCAGCTTGTAGTGAAACATTGGTGGTTTTCATTACCTCCACCGACGTCGAACCCAGCACGCTGGAAACTTTTTGACCAGAAAGATCTTCCGGTCCGGAAAGTTTAGGTGCACCAGCCTTTAAAATATAGCTCACCTGTGACACCATGTAGGGGATCTCGTTGATCACTTTCAGGCGTGGCGGTTTGATAAAAAGTTGCGAGAGGATGATATCGCAATGGTCTGCCAACAGGGCAGGGATTAATCCGCCGAATGGGGTGTTGATGAATTTTATCCGCATCCCCAGACGAGACGCGAGCAAATTGCCTAGGTCGATATCGGCACCCTCGGGACGCTGATGGTCGTTGAAAAATTCCATGGGGGGCCGGTTCATCGCGCTGCAAGCGGTTAGGGTTTGTGGGACGGTGGTATCAGCACGAGCAGGCAGCGGCGTCAGTGCAATAATTGTAAATACCAGAAGCAGCGCAAATACCACGAAAACCCTTAGAGGTAATTGCATTTAGTCCCCAACCTTGGTGTTATCGAATAAATCTGGCCGTGTGCTTGCCCTAAAGCCGCGGTTAAGGCAAAGAAATAGCGCTAAATCGGGCTCGTTTGCAAAAGGCGTGTGGTGAACTCTTCCTGGCGAAACATCAGCGACGCGATCTTTCATTACGCTGAACATGAGCCTGATCGCGCAGCTTTAATTGCTGGCGACCGCCAGCTTTCATATCGCGAACTGGCTCTGCTGGTGTCTCAGACCAGCGTTTATCTGAAAAATATCGGAATCAAGCTTGGCCACCCGGTTGCAATCGCCATGCGCAACAATGCCGAAAATATCATCCTTACGCTGGCCGCTTTCCGAATCGGCGCGGTTCTCATCGCATTGCCGGCAGAAATGTCCGACCAGGAGCTGGCTGCGCGCGTTAGCGCGTTCAAAATCATTGCGAGCTTTACCGACCCTGATGGTCCTGCCTCATCCGCACCGGTCGCTGTCCGGGTTGGCCCGACCTGGCTGGCCGATATCAGCAGGCTGAGCGGCGATGTGACTTTGGCGCCGCGCGTGGATGCTCAACCGCATGAATTGCGCCTGATTATTGTAAGCTCAGGTAGTACCGGCATTCCCAAAGGCATTTTGACCACCCAGGAGCAGCGCATGCTGCGTGCCGCCACCTATCGCAGCTTTTTTGGTGACCGTTGGACGGTGGCAAACCCTGGCAACCTGCTCCTTCCGGCACCGCCCAGTATGTCGTTCTATGGGCAGTTTCTGGTCATCCAACTGCTGCTCGGCGGTACGGTGGTATTGTTGCCTAAGTTTGACAGCGGCGTTGATTTGGCTAACGCGATCGCCGCATATTCTGATGTAATCTGTCCGATCGTTCCCAATATGGCCCGCAACTTCATCGCTTGTGCCCCGGCTGACAGCTTATTGTTTCCCAACGTTCGAGCCCTGATCCCGGGTGGACTGCCGCTGGCGGGACATGAAAAGCTCGCCTTGGTGCGCCGGGTGAGCCCGCATATTCATGAAATCTATGGCAGCGGCGGATTCGGCGCCTTCGCGCATCTCGGGCCGGACGAGATACTTGCGCATTCCAATAGCGTTGGCCGTGCGGTATCGGCCGTTGGCAACCAGGTTGAGCTGGTCGATTGGGATGATAAGCCGGTGGCCCCGGGGGTTGAGGGAAGGTTGCGGGTTCGCGGGACGCATGTTTCGCTCGGGTTTTTCAACCCGGAGGATAATGCGCGCGGGGCTGAACGCTTCGTGGATGGCTGGTATTATCCAGGTGATGTTTTGCAGCGCGATGAAGCCGGGTTCCTCTACATGCGCGGCCGCTCCGACGATGCGTTCATCTCCGGTGATCTTACCGTGTATCCGCCGGAGCTTGAGGATGTCATCACCCGCCATCCTGACATCGAAGAAGCCGTGGTGGTGGGGCGGCCCAATGGTGCCAATGGGGTTGATCTGGTGGGGTTTTTGGTGGTGCGGCATGGCTTGGACCATGAGGCGGTGGTAGCCTATTGCATGGCGAATTTGCCACCGGCCAAGTGTCCTAAAATGGTATTTTATCTTGATGCGATTCCACGCACCGGCAACGGCAAAATTGACCGGCCGGCGCTCAAACAAGCGGCCATGCGCCTTATATAGGTTTATGTAAATGCTGGATAATCCATGAAAACCTCCTGGCAGAATATTAGCGACGCTTTGTTTCACCATGCCGGCCTGAATCCAGATCGCGTGGCGTTGACCGATGGCACGTTGGTGTTTTCATATCGCCAGCTTGCACAGCGCGTTGCGCAGGCATCGGTCTATCTGAAAAATCTCGGTATAAAGCCAGGGTTTCATGTGGGGTTGGTGATGGGCAACAACGCACCCCATATCATTCTTACCCTGGCGGTGATGCGGGTCGGCGCGGTGCTGGTCGAATTGCCGACCGATATCACCATGCCGGAACTGACCGTCCGGATCAGCCGGTTCAACATCGTCGCCAGCTTCCTTGACCCTGACGCGCCATCGTCATCGGCACCGCTGGCCATCCGTATCGGCCCAGGCTGGCTGGATGACATCGCAGAACTTGCCGGCGATGCGCGGGCTGAAACCGCGGCCGAGGCGCTGCAAATCATCATCCTCAGCTCCGGCAGCACGGGTAGCCCAAAAGGCCTGGTTACCACCCAGCGGCAGCGCATGCTGCGCGCCGAAACCTGGTGGGCACAAGTAGGCGAGGGCTGGACCGAGGCTGAGCCTTGTACCCTCACGTTGCTGGCTTCACCGGCTCTGTCGATGTTCGCGCAATGTCTGGTGATCCAAATTTTGCTAGGCGGCACCATCGTCCTGCTGCCGAAATACCAGACCAGCCAGGCGTTGGTGCAAGCGATACAATCATATGAGAATACCATCTGCCCGGTGGTACCGGGGATCGTCCGGGGCTTTTTGGATTGCGCCCCGGCTGAAGGGGTGCTGTTTCCAAAAATGCGCGCCCTGGTGTGCGCTGGCTTGCCGCTGACCGGCCATGAAAAGCAGGCGCTGGTAAGCCGCGTCACGCCTCATGCGCATGAAATTTATGGCAGCGGCGGCTTTGGTGCCTTCGCGCATCTCGGGCCACAAGATATTGCCACCCACAAGAACAGTTGCGGCCGTCCGGTGGTGTCATCTGGTAACGTCATTGAGCTGGTCGGGGCGGACGACAAACCGGTGGCGGTTGGTGTTGAAGGCCGGTTGCGGGTTCGCGGCCCCAATGTCTCGGTGGGGTTTTTCAATGCGGAGGACAACCAGCGCGGCGCTGAAACATTCTCTGACGGCTGGTATTATCCAGGCGACGTGCTGCTGGAGGATTCGGCTGGGTATTTTTATCTGCGCGGCCGCAGTGACGATGCGTTTGCCGCGGGTGAGCTGACTGTTTATCCGCAGGAAATTGAGGATATCATCACGCGCCACCCTGACATCGACGAGGCCATCATTGTCGGTCGGCCCGATGGCAATGGCCTGGTGGAGCTGGTTGGGTTTTTGGTGGTGCGTAACGGCCTCGACCATGAGGCTGTGGTGGCCCATTGCATGACCAATCTGCCGCCGATGAAGCGGCCGGTTGCGGTTCGCTACATCGAAGCATTGCCGCGGACCGGCAACGGCAAAATTGACCGCCCGGCTTTGAAACAGGCGGCTCTAAACCTGGCAACGCGGCAGTCATAATAAGCTACCCGCACAGGCGAGCAGCTTATTTAAGTTCACGCGGCGATGGCGTCTGGGGTTGTGGTAACCGCCAGATATGGCCCTGAGCGTAGCAGCTGAATTTCGAGAGTGGCAGCTTCGCCGTTGGCCAACCCATCAATCGGCAATGCTGCCAGCCCGTTCGTCCAACGATACCCTGGGCCTTCTACCGCGTGCCAACCGGCAAGCTCCGGCATGGTCAGATGCGCCGTGGTGCTGATTGATGAGGTGCCGACATGTACGGTGATCTCGCCAATTGAAAGCCCAAGCGCGCGCCGGTCGTCGATATAAGGTGCCGTCACATCGCAAGGGCGCGACGTGCGTGAGGCCAGCAACAGGCCGGTTGCATCAGCAGGCAGAATGAAAACCACTTTGCCCTCTTGCTGGTGCGCTGGGTGAAGCACGGCACCTGTGGCGGTGATGATGTGAATATCGGCATCATGGGTCAGCACCGGCTCAGCCGAAATTTTAGGCAGCCCTAGTGCAACGGCGCGCGCGTTCAGCGCCTCCCACACTGGCT
>JAQNCT010000111.1 GCA_029077825.1 Acidocella sp.
GGTGGCGGAGTTGGTGAAGCCGGCGGCGAATTTGTCTTTCCAGGCTTGGCCGAACCAGGGTTTTGATGAGGCATCGGCGAATTTTTTGAACTGCCATGACGCACCGCCCATATAGGTGGGAGCACCGAAGATGATGCCGTCAGCCGCACCTAAGGCCTCCCAGGCTTCGGCTGGCAGGTCACCGTGTTCGTCGATGAGGAGGAAATGCGCGGTAGCACCGGTTTTGGTAACACCGGTCTGGACGAATTCGGCCATCCGCTTGGTGTGGCCGTAGCCGGAATGGACGACAATGGCGATGTTGGTCATGCTAACTCCTGTTGCAAAAGCGGTGAAGCACCGCAGATGAAACTATAAATAAGGATTATTCGTTTGATGTCGAATGAATTTAATACGACGGTCCTGGGAGATAAACGCATGGCGGCGGATGTGGTGGATGTGCTGATTGTGGGCAGCGGGTTTGCCGGCATGGCGATGGCCATTAAGCTGCGCGACGCTGGGTTTACCGACCTGCTGATAATTGAGAAAGCCGCGGAGGTGGGCGGCACCTGGCGTGATAATGTTTACCCTGGCTGCGCTTGTGATATTCCATCGCATTTATATTCACTGTCGTTTGCGCCCAAGGCTGATTGGTCACGGCTGTATCCCCAGCAGCCAGAAATTTATGAATATTTACAAACGGTTGCCAATAAATTCGCGTTGCGGCCTGCCATTCAGTTTAACACCATATTGCAGGAAGCCGCCTGGGATGAGCAGGCAGCCCATTGGGTGGTGACCACCAATAGCGGGGTGATTACAGCGCGGGTGTTAATCTCGGGCATGGGGGGATTGCATATCCCGGCGTTCCCGAAACTGCCGGGCTTGGCGCGGTTTGAGGGGAAAATGTTCCATTCAGCACAATGGGACCATGGCTATGATTTGCGCGGTAAAAATGTTGCGGTGGTTGGCACCGGGGCGTCAGCCATCCAATTCGTGCCGCAAATTGCCAGCCAAGTTGCCAAGCTGGCGGTATTCCAGCGGACCCCACCCTGGATTGTGCCCAAGCCTGACCGTGCGATGGCGGCGTGGGAGAAAAAACTGCTGACCTTTGAGCCTTATCGCCGGGCATTTCGTAAATTTTTGTTCTGGTTGCATGAACTGCGGGTGTTGGCGTTTTTGGGTAACCGGCAAGCCTTGAAACTGGCCGGCCATATGGCGGGAAAACATATGCGCCAACAGGTAAGTGATGCGGCTTTGCTGAGAAAGCTCACGCCAGACTACCAAATTGGCTGTAAGCGCGTGATGATCTCGAATGACTACTACCCGGCATTGGCCCGCCCGAATGTGGCGTTAATTACCGATGGTATTGCCGAGGTGCGCGCCCATTCGATTGTGGATGCAAAGGGGGGGGAGTGGCCGGTGGATGCGATGATTCTGGGTACCGGGTTTGAGGTAACCAGCGCTTACAAACACTGGAAAATAACCGGCGCGGGCGGGCAGGCGCTTGGCGCCCTGTGGGATAAAACTGGCATGCGGGCGTTCAAAGGTGTGGCGGTGGCGGGGTTCCCGAATTTTTTTATGCTGCTGGGGCCGCACACGGCGCTAGGGCATAATTCGGTGGTGATTATGATTGAGGCGCAGGTGCAATATATTGTGGATGCGCTGACCAGGCTGCGGGGCAGGGGGCTGCCAGCCATGGCGGTGACGCCGCCGGCGCAAACGGCCTTCATTGATGAATTGAAACGCAAACTGGCGGGCACCGTCTGGCAGGATGGTGGGTGTGCCAGCTGGTACAAGGATGAGCACGGGTTTGTTTCCACCATCTGGCCAGGGTCAGCGGCTTCATACCAGCGAGCACTTCGGGCAGCGGATTTGCGCGATTATCAACTATTGGCTACCCACACCGCAAATTAACCCGTAACGGAGCAAACATATGGCCGACGCAGAAATCATGACCATGACCACCGGCTTGCAGTACCAGGACCATGTGGTGGGCACCGGCGAGATGCCAAAAAAAGGCCAGATGGTGACGGTGCATTATACCGGCTGGCTGTATGAG
>JAQNCT010000061.1 GCA_029077825.1 Acidocella sp.
CTTCCTGGTATTCGTCACTGAAACCCCTTGGCTCAACGCCAGTTTAGGGGCAGGATTCTATCTAAGCTACCTGTCCAGTTTCCGGGGGCCACCTCAATATGATGGCGCTGCCGGGTCCGCCGGGTTTTTATGCGAGGCGTTTGAGTATCTTTCTCCCAAAGCCACAACCACGGCGGAACGCGAAACCCTGCAAAAACGCAGTTTTTACGCCAAGGAGAAAAAACCTCTCGCCTATGTCATCGCCATTATGAATATGATTCTGCATGGCATTGAGGCCCCCAACGTTATCCACACCAACACTTTGGCCGAGAATATCGCTGATATTCAGGAGAAAGACCGTTATGATATCATCCTCGCCAACCCGCCCTTTGGCGGTGGTGAGCGGGCCGAGGTGCAGCAGAATTTTCCGATCAAAACCGGAGAAACCGCGTTTTTGTTCCTCCAGCATTTTATTAAATCGCTCAAAGCTGGCGGCCGGGCTGCCATTATTATCAAAAACACGTTTTTATCGAACTCTGATAACGCCTCCCGCGCCTTGCGCCAGGAATTGCTGGAAAGCTGTAATTTACACACGGTGCTAGATTGCCCCGGCGGCACCTTTCAGGGGGCGGGCGTTAAAACCGTGGTACTGTTTTTTGAGAAAGGCGCGCCGACAAGGCGGGTTTGGTATTACCAGCTCGACCCTGGGCGCAATATGGGCAAAACCAACGCGCTGAACGATGCCGATTTAGCCGAGTTTTTACGCCTCCAGTCCAGCTTTGCGGATTCCGAAAAATCCTGGTCCATCGATACCTCCAGCATTGACTCAGTCAGCTTTGATCTCTCCGTGAAGAACCCTAACAAGGCCGAGGAGGTGGCGCTCCGCGACCCGCAGCACATTATCGCCGAGATTTTGGCGCTGGATGCGGAAAGCGCCGGAATTCTTGAGAGCATCAGGAGCCTACTTTGAATTCAAACGGGCGTACATTGCCACTTGACCAAATTGCTGAATTCGAGGGAGGCTCACAACCCCCGAAGTCAGAGTTTATCTATGAGCCTCGGCAAGGCTATGTACGCTTTCTTCAAATACGCGATTTTAAGAGCGATAAAAACGAAACATACATAAAAGTTTCAAATAAAAATCGTACTTGTTGTGATGATGATATCTTAATCGGTAGGTACGGGGCCTCAGTTGGGCAAATACTCACCGGTAAGGCCGGCGCATATAACGTTGCTCTAATGAAGGCAATGCCAGACACGTCGATCATCGCGCGGAGATATTTTTATCACTACTTAAATTCTGTAGATTTTCAAATCCGCCTTATGGGCGTAGCTGACCGCTCCGCTCAGAATGGGTTCAGCAAAGAAGACATAGCAAACTTTCCTGTCTTGGTTCCCCCTATCCCCGAGCAGAAGCGCATTGTCGCCATTCTCGATGAGGCCTTTGCGGGCATCGCAGCCGCAACCGCCAACGCCGAGAAAAACCTCACCAACGCCCGCGAGCTTTTTGATGGCTGCCTCGACGAGGCCTTTTCGGAGACCAAAACGGGCAGGAAGCTGGCCACACTAACCGAGCTTACCACTGACATCACTGACGGCGATCACATGCCTCCGCCAAAATCCCTAACGGGCGTTCCATTTATTACAATATCAAACATTCACAAGGGGACGAATGCGATCGATTTTTCGGACACGTTCAAGGTTCCGAGGGCTTATTTTGATAATCTCAAGCCAAACAAGAGGCCGCAATTAGGTGACGTTCTGTACACTGTCACCGGCTCATTCGGCATTCCGGTTATTGTCCAGGACAGCACTGAATTTTGTTTTCAACGCCACATCGGCCTGGTTCGTCCGAAGAAAGGCGTGAACAGCAAATGGCTTTATTACGCCCTGCTCTCTCCGCCAGCATTCAAGCAGGCCGCAGACGGTGCTACCGGAACGGCGCAGAAGACTGTCTCACTCAAAGTTCTGCGCAGCCTACAGCTCCCAGACATTCCTCTCGTTGAACAAGTGGCCATGGCCTCACGGCTAGATGCACTCTACGCACGCACCAAATCCCTTGAGTCTGTTTACACAGAAAAACTAGCAAGCATCCTAGAACTTAAACGGGCTCTCCTCCAAAAAGCCTTCTCGGGTGAACTCGCCGCACTGCCTGGAGCAGAAATGCAAGAAGCCGCTGCATGAACGAAGCTGAGACCCGGGCTGAGCTGATTGACCCCGCGCTGAAACAAGCAGGCTGGGGCGTGGTGGAAGCGAGCCGGGTTCGCCGAGAGGAAATTACACTCGGCCGCCTGCAAGGGGCCGGCAAACGCTCGCGTGGAGAGATTGCCGATTACGTGCTTACCTACCGCAACCACAAGTTGGCGGTGATAGAAGCCAAAAAGCGGGATTTGCCGGACACCGAAGGCGTAGGCCAAGCCAAAAAATACGCCGCAAAACTCCAGGCCCGCTTCGCCTATTCCACCAACGGCGTGGGCATTTATGAAATTGACATGCATACCGGGGCGGAGCGGCATGTTCCCCGCTACCCCACGCCGGAGGAGCTTTGGGGCCGCGCCTTTGCCGAACAAAACGCCTGGCGAGACCGCTTCGCCACCATTCCGTTTGAGGATAAAAGCGGTACTTGGCAAGCGCGTTATTATCAGCACAATGCCGTAGAAGCCACGCTGGAGGCCATTGCCAACGGCCGGAGCAGAATTCTGCTCACGCTGGCCACCGGCACCGGCAAAACCTTCATCGCCTTTCAGCTTGCCTGGAAATTATTCCAAAGCCGCTGGAACATTAGCGGCCAACCCACCCGCCGCCCGCGCATTTTGTTTCTGGCTGACCGGAACATATTGGCAGACCAAGCTTATAACGCCTTTTCCGCCTTTCCTGAGGATGCGCTGGTGCGCATCGCCCCGGATGCTATTCGCAAGCGCGGCAGCGTACCAAAAAATGGCAGCATTTTCTTTACCATTTTCCAAACTTTCATGAGCGGGCGTGACGCAGCAGGCGAACCCGCCCCGAATTTCACCGGCTACGCACCGGATTTTTTTGACTTCATCATCATCGATGAATGCCATCGTGGTGGTGCCAATGATGAAGGCACCTGGCGCGGCATTCTGGAGCATTTTGCGCCCGCCGTGCAGCTTGGCCTTACCGCCACGCCAAAACGCAAAGACAACGTGGACACCTACGCCTATTTCGGCGAGCCGGTTTACACCTACTCGCTTAAAGAAGGCATCAATGACGGGTTTTTAACGCCCTTCAAGGTGCGGCAGTTTGCCACCACGCTGGATGATTACGTTTTTACGTCGGATGACGAAGTGGTGGACGGCGCCGTGGTGGAAGGCAAACGCTATACCGAGAGTGATTTCAACCGCATCATCGAGATAAAAGCGCGCGAGGAGTACCGCGTGCGCACCTTTATGACCGAGATTGACCAGAAACAAAAAACGCTGGTGTTTTGCGCGACCCAAGACCATGCGGCGGCGGTGCGCGACCTCATCAACCAGTTGAAGACCAGCAAAGACCCGAATTACTGCGTGCGCGTGACCGCTAATGATGGCGCGCTGGGCGAGCAGTTTTTGCGAACCTTCCAGGACAACGAAAAAACCATCCCCACCATCCTCACTACCAGCCAGAAACTCTCAACCGGGGTGGATGCCCGTAATGTGCGCAATATCGTGCTGATGCGGCCAATAAATTCCATGATCGAATTCAAACAAATCATCGGGCGCGGAACGCGTCTGTATGAGGGCAAGGACTATTTCACCATTCTGGACTTCGTGAAAGCCTATGAGCTGTTCAACGACCCGGAATGGGATGGCGAGCCAGTGGACCCGGTTGCGGCTACGCCACGCAACCTCACCGTGACCAAGGAGCCGGAGATAGAGGTCAAGCAGACCGAAGAGCCGGAACGGCCCCAACGCGTTAAAATCAAATTGGCGGACGGCAAAGAACGGACCATCCAACACATCAGCACCACCAGCTTCTGGGGGCCGGATGGCAAGCCAATTTCCGCCAAGCAGTTTATGGAGAGCCTGTTCGGGCAGTTGCCGGAATTGTTCAAGGACGAAGATGAGCTGCGTACCATCTGGGGCCGCCCGGACACCCGCAAAGCCCTGCTAAACACGCTGGCCGAGCGGGGCTTTGGGGGTGAACAGCTCGCCGAAATGGGCAAGGTGATTGACGCCCAAAAAAGTGATGTGTTCGACATCCTCGCCTACATCGCCTTCGCGCTACCGCCCATCACCCGCGCCGAGCGCGTGGCAACGCACCGGGCCGAAATCCTCCCCCGCTACGATGCAAAACTGCAAGCATTCCTGGACTTCGTGATGGGCCAGTACGTGGTGCAGGGCGTGGAAGAGCTAGACCAAGACAAACTCGCCCGCCTGCTGGAGCTGCGCTACCAAACGCTAGCCGACGCCACTGCAGAGCTGGGAGCCGCGCCGATGATCCGGGCGGCGTTTGTTGGGTTTCAGGAGCATTTGTTCAGCGAAGGGGCGCATTAGGATGCGCGATCAAGTGTGTCTCACCCGTAGGCCGGTCCGACACTAAGAAGTGGCGAATACCACCGATATGTAGGTCCACAAGTTTCCGTGCCCATGGCGCGGATGAGGGATCGCGGGAAAGCAACCGAGCTAAAACTTAAATGATTTTGATATGGCACTCAGTATGCCCCCGATAGAACGTACTTTTGCTCTCAGAGCGGGCCAGTCGTTTCTGTTTCTTTTTCGTTCTGGTCGAGAGAAGCCCTACCTTCGGCGTAGAATTGAAAAAGCTTGTTCAGCCTACGGAAGAAAGATAAAATAATTTTTGCGCAAACAACCCAGTTGCCTTCCGCATATGCTAGCACGTGCTCGGTATCGTTAAACCCAATAACTAGCGCTAACTCATCCAAGTATCTTTTAATAGCTTGCTGCTGTTCTGATGTGCCGCGTATAGATGAAGCAGATAATAGCTTTTGTTTCGCCAGGTATTGATGTAGTTCCCTGTATCGATCCGATGCCGAAATGTAGTGTTTTGAGAGGTCACCCAAAACGGTTGTCAACTCATCAAATATATCTGTGTTCCCTCTAATTTCTATATGACCGGGGGAAGCATACTTGATTTTCTGGACGGCTAACCGATCATTTGCGGGCAAATAGCTGTATAAGTCGTTATAAAAATTCAGCGGGCTTCCGCCTCCCTTCCAGGGATATTTTTTAAATACTTTCAGAAACCGTGTATGGCGCGCTGGCTGCGTTGCAGAAGACTTTAATGCGTTTATGGAATATAAAAAAGAGTAACATTCTGACGTGCGCTCACTGAAGGCTCCGAAATCAGGAATATCCCATTGCCCATCGATAGCAACTTCTAATACTCGTCTCGCAACGGGTGTATTGTTGCCGACATTTACTTCTTCGGTATGGCTTCTAGAAAAGAAGCCCTCATCTGGGTACCAGTTTAGCGGAGGTTTATTTATGGATTGCAGATATAGCCCATTCGGTCCAGATTCTGTTAAATCGGTCACTCGGTAGTCACGAGTTTTTGAATAAAAAAACAAATAACGTAGATCAACATGTCCGCTCATGTATCTATCTAAATTTTCCTTAGATATCTGAACGCAAAAGACCGGGTAGCTATAGTTTTCATACTTATCGACGGCGACGGCAATCCAAGTGCTATCTCGCTTTCCTCTAAGCGTGAGAAGTTGTGGGCCATCGTAATACACTAATGTCAAATCGACATGCGCCGTTCGTCGACGCGTACTGAGCGCGTCACTTGCCATGGCTCAGCTCCGATACGATCGTGCAATTATCTAATGGATTGAAGGTCGCAAACATCCAAAGGTCGAGATGTCCGTGGTTGCTTTCCTTTATGAGCCCCGACTGTCGATTGATTTTAAATTTTGCGATATATCGCATCCCCTTGGGCTTAGGTAGTTTGGTTATACTAGTTGTCTCCCGGAATACTGAACAAGAAGCCCAACGGCATGAATCCACACCGGATGGTTTTAACTTTGAGTTTTTGGCATGTGAATCGAAATGCTCAAGCTCCACAGGGTCGCTAGGAACTAACCTAAACACCCACGCTTCTTCCGGCACCGTGGCGTCATCTGGAGGGCACTTGCAGTCGACAGCGAGATTTTCTCGAAAACGGGGAGAGGCAAGAGCAACAGACGAAGAGGTTAGGCCGCTTTCGTTTGCCGTACCACCTGCGTCATCTTTCATAGAAATTGAATCCCCCATCTTTTTTTAATGACATGTTCTGCTTTACCAGGCAAATTCAATTTAAAGTGGTGTGCGCTGGTTTTGCCCCCCGCGTCAGACCCGGCGGATACTACCAAGGCGACGGACCGATCAAATCACCGACGCCTTTCGGCGCCAGCGCAGACAGAAGCAGTGGCACAACGCCTAAATCAGCCGCCGTGCCTGGTAATCCGTCCCGACCCGCTCAAGCAGAGCGCCATGCTCGCAACCGTCAAGGTCCAGTGCTCGCCGTGCTCACCATGCTCGCCGCAAAGATGCGTCTGCGCGTGGCTCCGCGCGTCTGCGCGCTTCCCTTGACAGCCGCTCCGCTTGGCGCACCATGAGCTTGCAGGCCGGGGCGGAAAAACGGCGCTCTAACCGAACAGAAAAACTGTAATTATAGGTATGACCAGTAAAATTGGGGGCTTTATCGGGGGCCTTGATAAAAATCATATTCATAAAAACATTTATATTTCAATTTGTTAAAGTATGTCATTCGATTCCCGCTACCCTCCAGTTTTCACCAGTAATCATTCTGCGTGTGCCAGCGCCCCATGGCCGTTGATGCTGCCTATGCCTGGCTAACCCTATAGTTTTTCACTGGTGCTGGCTTAAAACCGCCGCGTCTCGCCGCACTCCAGGGTCGTGAACGCATCCCCTGGTAAGCCGGCTTTGGTGCGGGCCAGCGCTAAATCTTTTTCCGGGGCGTCAATCGGCTCGGCTGTGAGTTGGAAGGTGCCAAAATGCATCCCCACCGCCCGCTTGGCGCCAACATCCCTAAAGGCCGTTACCGCATCCTGCGGGTTCATATGCACCGGCCCCATGAACCAGCGCGGCTCATAAGCGCCAATCGGCAGCAGTGCTAAATCCGGCGCGCCGAGGCGCTCGCGTATTTCGCTGAAAAACTTGGTGTAGCCGGTATCACCAGCAAAATAGAGTTTCTGGCCACGATGCTCCAGCACAAACCCTACCCATAGAGTTTTATTGCGGTCATTCAGGCTGCGGGCCGAAAAATGCCGCGCCGGTACGGCGGTAATGCGGGTCTCACCCAGCCCATGCGTGTGCCACCAATCCAGCTCCGCCACGCCTGAAATCCGCTTGCTTGCCAGAAACTTCGCATTGCCCAGGCTGGTCACAATCCGCATGCCCGGAAACCGCCGGTGCAACGCCTGTAAGCTCTCAACATCGCAATGGTCATAATGGTTATGCGAGAGCAGCAGCAGGTCAATCTTCGGCAAATCCGCAATCGCCAGGCCCGGGTCACGCACCCGCTTTGGCCCGATGAACCCCACCGGCGAGCAGCGCTTGGAAAACACCGGGTCAGTCAGCACATTCAGCCCCGGCAGCCTGAGCAAAAACGCCGCATGGCCAATGAATGTTACATCCACCTGGCCCACCGGCACCTCACCCGCGGGCGGTGGATAAGCCGCGTTCTCAATATGCTTGGGCCACACTGCCCACACATTTGGGTCGCGGTTCCAGCGGGTGCGTATAATCGAGAACAGACCCCGCCGTTTGCCGGTCGAGAGCCGGTTGGTGGGTTCAGGGTTGAAAAATTTTTCGCCATCAAAATGGTCGGATATCGGGTGGTTCATCCAGCCTGATATGGCAGAGCCACAGCCTCAGGGAACCCCCGGCAGTGTTTTATAAATTATACGAAGGCGGCGGGCTGAACCCGAGCCAATGTTTCTCCAGCAACGCTGCCACTTTGATGGTGGTAAAATCTGCGTAGGGTGCTCCGATAATCTGCATCCCGAACGGCAGGCCTGATTTTGTCATTCCCAAAGGCGCGGCGGTGGCGGGCAGGCCGAAGTTACAGGAATAGCCGGCCCAAAATAATTGCTGGCCAAACACCATTGGCTGGCCGTTCACGGCAATGCTGCGCTCGTTCATGTTGCCGGAATGGTCATGTGCCAATGCAGCGGTGGAGGCCACCGGAGAGATCAACACATCATAATCCTTGAAGAATTCCGCCCATTGGGCACGCATTTTGGCACGCGCCTCATGGCAGCGTAACCACAGCCGGTGTTCCAGCAGCACCCCACGCGCGCCCATGGTGACAAGCGAGGTATCATCCGCCGCCGCCTTCGCCAGGGTGCCGCGCATTTTATCAATCACTTTATCTGGCATCCGCGCACTTAACGCGCCGTTTAAAAGCATCAGGAAGTTTTCATGCGCCGCATCAGCCTCAAACGCTGGCCGTGCGGTATAATTCACTTTGGCGCCGGATTTTTTCAAAAACTTCCCAAGTGCTAACAACTCAGCCGAGATTTCAGTCTCCACCGGGCAAATTTCATGGTCAGCCATAATCGCTACCCGCAAACCCTTGAATGAAGTTATGGCAGCTTTTGGCAACGCCAACTGCCAGCCAGTTTCAATCGCTTCTGGCCCCGCCATTACGGTTAGGCCCACCGCCAAATCCTCCGCGGAGCGCGCCATCGGCCCAATGCACGAAATATCCGGCGGGGCAAAATTATCATGCAATGAATGGCCGCGCATCGCACACACGCCGTAGGTAGGTTTATGCGCATAAATGCCGCAATAATGTGCCGGGTCACGTAGGCTGGCTGCAATGTCGCTGCCAGCTTCCAGCACGGCAAACCCCGCCGCCAGCGCAGCGGCTGAACCACCTGAAGACCCACCGGGTGAACGCGCCGCATCCCACGGGTTATTGGTGGTGCCATAAATAGGGTTGGTACTTTGCCAATCCGCCAGCATAACCGGCACATTGGTTTTACCCAGCAGCACCGCCCCCGCCGCCTTGAAGCGCTGCACCGCCACCGCATCCGTTGCGGCCACATTATCGCGCGCTGCCTCCACCCCCCAGGTGGTGGGCAGCCCGGCCACGTCAAAACTTTCCTTTACGGTCATCGGCACGCCATAAAGCGGCGGCAATTTTGCATATTTTTTCTGGTTGCGATCAAGCGATTTGGCCTGTGCTCTGGCACGCTCAAAATCACGCACCACCACCGCGTTCAATGCATCATCAAACGCTTCAATCCGCGCGATGTAAAAATCTGTTGCTTCCAGCGCTGATAATTTGCGGTTTTTAATCAGAGACGCTACCCGGCGCGCAGTGGCAAAAGCGTTGTCCATCATTGTTTCCTCTGGTTGTTAAGCAAGCGTCGCATTAAAGGCGCCACCATCCAACAAAATATTTTGCCCCACTATAAAACCCGCCTGCGTGCCACATAAAAACGCCGCCATGGCGCCAAATTCTTCTGGCTCACCCACCCGCCCGGCCGGCGCGGTGGCACCACGGCGGGTAATTTGCTCTTCCACCGTAATGCCCGCCGCTGCCGCATTTTTAGCCTCGGTCACACGCAACCGATCAGTGTTGAAAGGGCCTGGCAATAAATTATTGATGGTAACATTATGCTTGGCCACCTGGCGCGACAGCCCGCCAATAAACCCGGTCAAGCCTGCCCGCGCCCCGTTGGAAAGCCCGATCGCCGCAATCGGTGATTTTACCGAACCGGAGGTGATATTGATAATCCGGCCAAATTTTTGCGCGATCATCGGGTCGATCACGGCTTTGATCATTGCAATGGGGCTTAGCATGTTGGCGTTCAGCGCGTCATGCCACATCTGGTCAGTAAAATCTCGGAAATCCCCGGGCGGCGGGCCACCGGCGTTATTGATCAGAATATCCGGCGTTGGCATTAAATCCAGCGCCACCTGGCGGCCTTCCGGGGTAGTGATATCGCCCGGCGCAGCCCGCACTAAAACCCCAGTGACATTGCGAATTTCCGCCGCGGCGGCTTCTAGCGCTTCAGCATTGCGCCCGGTGATTACCAATGCCACGCCTTCGCGCGCTAGCGCCAGCGCACAAGCCCGCCCCAGACCTTTGCTCGCCGCACAAACAATGGCCTTGCGGCCCGCCAGACCTAAATCCATGCGCTATCTCCGTTGAAGAAACTGCAAGAACCAAGCCCCCCGAGCCAGCCAAATGGCCCGGGGGAGCCAGATTTTTACTTCAGCAGATCAGCCACCGCGTCGCGCTCTTCGGTTAGCTCCTGCAACGTAATCGCTAGGCGCGACTTGGCAAAATCATCCATCGGCAGGCCCTTCACGCGGGTATATTCACCACCAGCACAGGTAACCGGCACGCCGAACATCACATCTTCCGGCACGCCGTAATCACCATCTGAGGGCAAGCCCATCGAGACCCATTTGCCGTTGGTGCCCAGCGCCCAATCGCGCATATGGTCGATTGCCGCATTGGCCGCCGAGGCTGCGGAGGATAACCCACGCGCTTCGATGATGGCAGCGCCGCGCTTGCCAACAGCGGCCAGGTAATGCTCGCGGTACCAGGTCTCATCGTTGATGGTCTCTGACAGCAGTTTGCCCCCGGCGGTGGCAAAGCGGTAATCGGCGAACATGGTCGGCGAATGGTTGCCCCACACCGCCACCTTTTCAATGTCAGCCACGGCGACACCGGCTTTTTCCGCCAGCATTGAGGTTGCCCGGTTATGGTCCAGCCGCAGCATCGCGGTAATGCAGCCCTTGGGCAGGTCCGGCGCTGACTTCATGGCGATGTAGGCGTTGGTGTTGGCCGGGTTGCCCACCACCAGCACCTTCACCGAGCGTTTTGCAACATCGTTCAACGCTTTGCCTTGCACCTTGAAAATCTCAGCATTGGCGGCCAGCAAATCGCGGCGCTCCATGCCAGGGCCACGCGGGCGCGAACCCACCAAAATCCCGTAATCAATATCCTTAAACGCCGCCTTTGGGTCATCGCTCGGCTCAACGCCGACCAGCAGCGGGAAGGCGCAGTCATTAAGCTCCATAATCACGCCGCCCAGCGCCTTTTGCGCCACCGGCAGGTCCAGCAGGCTCAAAATCACCGGCTGGTCCTTGCCCAGCAAATCGCCGTTGGCGATGCGAAATAGCAAGGCATAACCAATATGACCGGCAGCCCCGGTAACAGCAACGCGTACAGGTGATTTCATTTAGGGGTACTCCATAAGTGTTTCCGCCCCCGGTTTATCCCCTTCCCGCCCCTGCCTGCAACTACCCCACAATCAGCGAAATCGGCGATTGCGCGTCCACCACCATATGCGGCGTGCCGGCCAGCCGGTCGCCGTCAGATTGCGTGAGAATCGGGCCATTTGCGGTCTCGAACATAATCTCACTGCCCGAAATCACCCGCACGCCGGGGCAACGCGGCAACAGCCCCAGCGGCAACGCCGCCCCCGCCAGCAATGCCGCAAAGGTGCCAGGGTTCTCAAACAATGCCACCTGAAACCCTGGTTTGGTTGAGGCACCATTTGGCGCCAGCATATACGGGCCGCCATACAATCGCCCCTTGCTCACCACCACGCTGGACGCCTGGTAGTCCTTGCCGTCCACGCTAAGCTGCACGCCCGGAAAGCCATAAGCCACCGATTCCCATAGCGACTGCCACACATAGGCCCCGCGCCCGATCACCCGCTTCAGCAGCGGTTGCAGCCCGTGCACCACCGCGCCGTCAAACCCCAGCCCGACCATCTGCACAAATATATGTTCGCGCACATGTCCACGCACAGGTTCGCGCGCGTGCCCAAAAGCGCCCAATCGCGCCAAACCCGGCCAGAGCGGTTGCGTCCGCTTATACGCCAGTGCGCTGGCCACCCCACGCGGCGAGGTTGAAAGCCGGTATTCCTTGGCCAGCACATTAGCGGTGCCGAGCGGAATGACCCCCAACACCGTTGGGCTGCCGATCAACCCATTGGCCACCTCGGCGATGGTCCCATCACCCCCGGCGGCCACCACCATCTCCACTCCATCACGCGCTGCAGTGCGGGCCAGCTCAGCTGCATGGCCGGCATGCTGAGTCTCCGCGACTTCCAGCTTGATGCCGTTTTCCATCAACAAATCCAGCACTTTCCACAAGGCGGCTGCGC
>JAQNCT010000012.1 GCA_029077825.1 Acidocella sp.
TTGTTAGATATATATTAATAACCTTTAAATGTCTCTGTTTTATGAGATGCTGGTTGTGGATAACGACAATTTCCAATCCAGGGCGGGCCAATGGTTTTATTTGACAATAGATACCAATTTCATTGTATTAGGACTTAGCCCTCAGGTCGGGTTGAAGCTGTGGATTAATAATGAACATTATTTAATCATAGCTTGGTGTCTGAGACGTCTAGCCAGCCTATGTCGAGTGCCCTCTGTTGTTAACTTTCTCTCATGAAAAGGACTTTAAAATGCTTACTCATTACATTCGTACCGCTTTGTCGCTCAAAATGGACAAGCACGCTGTTACCGCAATTGAATATGCTCTGATCGCCGCTCTTATTGCAGTCGTCATCATTGGTGCCGTCACCTCCTTGGGTAACAGTGTCAGCACAACCTTCGCGAAGGTTGGCAACGCAATTTAACTCAGTCTTCTGTGTAATGATGAAACGGCCAGAAGCATCGTTTTCTGGCCGTTTATTATTACGTAAATTTCACGTTTTTGTTTGGCGTAATTAGATTAGAGATAGTTCAGTATTTCTTTACAAAGCATTGTTAATAAATGTTACCTGCCGAACGCAGGCGAGGTTTCCGGGCGCACTAAAACAATGGGGTGGCTTTCAGATGGTGGTAGCGGTTCTGTTGATTTCAGCGACGTGTCTGCTGGTCTATGCCGCGGTGCATGACCTGGCGGCCCGTACTGTGCCCAACTGGCTGCCGGTTTGCCTGGTGCTGCTGGGGCTTGGCGTGCGTCTTGCTGATCACTCACTGCGCAGTGGGTTAATTGTTGCCACCGTGACTTTTGTAGCTCTGTTCATCATCTGGTTTAGTGGCCTTATGGGCGGCGGTGATGTTAAATTGTGGGCGGCAACCGTGCTGCTTATACCGCCGCACTGGCAGGTTGAAATGAGCTTTTTCCTGCGAGTTTTACTAATCGGCGGCGCGCTTGCCGTGCTATACTTGGCGCTTTGGCTGCCGGTTTCACGGCGGCGGGCCCAAACCGCCAACGTGCCGGCGATCGTGCGGGCGCGGGCGCAAAGTTTGCTTCAGCGCATTGCCCGCGCGGAGGTATGGCGCATTTCACGGCGCGGGCCGCTGCCTTACGCGGTTGCTATTTCCGGCAGCGCCATTCTCACCCTCCTTCCTCTCTCGATGCAGAACTTAAGGTAATTCATGGTCGCCAAGCTTGCTCTCTTCCTTGTCGTGGCGATCGCTCTGGTCGCGGTGTCTATTTTTGGCGTTTCGCTATTGAACCAGTCGAAGCAAACGCCGGTCGTTGTGGCGCCACAAACCCAGCAGATTTTAGTTGCCGCCACCCTACAGCAAGCTGGCAATCTGTTGCAGCCCAGCGATATCGCGGCGGCGCCGGTGCCGGTGGGGAGTATCCCAGTGGGTGCCAGTCTTGATACCCCTGTAAACCGTTCCTCGTTGATCGGCGCCATGACCCGCCAGGCGATCAGCCCCGGCGAGCCAATTCTAAATGGACAGGTCATCCACCCTGGTGATCACGGGTTTTTGGCAGCGGTTCTGGCGCCTGGAATGGTTGCAACCACCGTTGGTGTTGACGCGATTTCTGGAGCCGCCGGTTTGATCTGGCCAGGTGACCGCGTGGATTTATTGTTGACTCAGACCCTCGATGATCCCGGACTGCCGCCCGGCCAACGTATTGCGGCAGAGCTGGTCCTACGCGATATTAGGGTAATCGCTACTGGGCAACAGCTGGTACAAGGTAGCACCGCCCCCACGGCGGACAACAAAAGCCCGCTGCCACCGGCCACCACGGTTACCCTTGAAGTGACCCCCGATGAAGCGGCGCGCACGGCAGTTGCCACCAAACTCGGGCCGCTCTCGCTGGTCGTGCACTCGGCGGAATCCACGCCCGGTTCAAGAGCAGCTGCTGATCAGGCGGCTGCGGACGATAAACCGGTCTATGCCGGTCAGGTTTCGCCGGCTCTGCTAAATGGCCGCGGTGTCCAGTCGGATGTTCCGGCGCCCCACGTTACCGTGATTGGTGGTAACGGCAGCGATCAGGATTTCAAATTCTAATGGCAAGGAACTCAATTGTGACCTTCAAAAAACTCATCTGGCCAGCTGGCGCGTTGCTGGCCGGCTGTTTGGCGATGGGCTTGCCTTCGCCAGCGGTCGCGCAAAATGCCGGCGTTCAGCCGTCAGCCCCTGTCGCACCCAAGCCGGTATCCGGCAGTTTGAATCTCAACATGGGTTCCGGTCGGATAGTCAAGCTGCCGCACCCGGTGTCCAGTATTTTCGCGGCCGATCCGAATGTGGTTGAGGTTCGCCCGGCCAGCCCAACGTCATTGTTCATGTTTGGCAAAGGTGTCGGCCAGACCAACGTCATAGCGACCGATGGCAGTGGTAATACGGTGGCGCAATATACCGTTGTGGTCGGCCCCTCAGCTTTTGCTGATAACCGGCTGACTGGCCAGTCAAAACTAACGTCGCCCACTGCTAATGTTCATGCCGAGAGTGAACCGGGCGGCATGATTGTACGAGGTACGGTTGATTCGCCCGAACAAGCCAACCAGGTACTTGGTCAGGCCAAGCTGATCAATCCTTCGGGGACGGTAACCAATGATCTGACTGTGAAAGAGCCGATCCAGGTCGAGTTAAAAGTGCGCATCGCTTATTTGTCGCGCAACGTTACCCGCCAGCTCGGGATTGACTGGAGCCAAATCGGTTCTTCAACATTTCGGATTGGTAAAACCTTTGTTGCCGCTTCTCTCGGAAATACCGGGACTGCTGCACCGTCAATTAGTGGTACAAACCCTGGTACTTTGGGGGTTGGGGTTTCTTTCCCCCATGGCTCGTTCCAGGGTATTATTGATGCGCTAGCAACTGATAATTTAGCCCATATTGTCGCAGAGCCTACATTAACCACGTTAAGCGGTACTCAAGCTAACTTCCTTGTTGGTGGGCAGTTTCCAGTGCCTGTAGCAGGGGCAGGCTCAGCTACTGCAGCTGGTAGCGTTCAAACGGTTTCTGTTACATTCAAAAGTTTTGGCATCCAGCTTTCTTTCACGCCGACGGTTTTTTCAGACGGCAGAATTTCATTGCAAGTGGCGCCTCAATTGAGTCAAATCAGTGTAGCTAACTCCACAACATCGGGCGGCATAACAATCCCCGGCCTTAATGTGCAAGCTGCTTCCACGACCGTAATATTAGGTAGTGGTCAAGGCATGGCAATTGCCGGATTATTAGAAGACACGACTAACCAAACCGATAATGCTGTCCCAGGTCTTGGTGAAGTTCCCTTTCTCGGTGCTTTGTTCCGTGGTGATAGCTTCCAGCGTCAGCAACAAGAATTGGTTATTACGGTAACGCCGTACCTAGTTAATCCAGTCAGCAATACTGATATGTTAGCGTCGCCGGATGACGGCTGGTCACCCCCAAACGACCTGCAACGCATTTTATTGTTGCGTAATAGTGGCGGTCCCTACAAAAATGCCGCTATCCCGGGTGATGCTGGGTTCGTGGTGCAATGATGTTGAAAGCTTCGCCTATGTCAAAGATTTTACTAGGACTAACACCCTTGTTATGTGTAAGTCTTACAGGATGTTATGCAGACCCCTATCAAAATCCTGGAAACTGGTCGATGAACGGTGCGCCTCGAGAGAATATTGCTGTGCAAGCAGCGGACAAAACAGAGCTTTTTCAAGGTCATGGAGACAACACTTCTAACGGCGTCGCGGCTTCGGCCGCTGTGGACTCCGCTTTGTCAGGTGGCACTGCAGCTGGGTTGCAGAAGGCTCCCAAAGACCTTAGCTTTTCGACGAATTAATGATACCGGCATTTAATTTGGAGTTGCCTGGTATGAGAGGATTGCAGTTATGAATCAGGAAAGCTACCGCATGTCGACCTCGAATTCGGCTTCCCGGCCAGACCGTTTGACGGTCCTGGCCTTTCTGGCTGATGTGCAAACCGAGCAGGTGTTGCGTGATGGTCTTGGCGATATCGTTGCCAATGGCATGGATGTCAGGCGCGGTACTGTACGCACCGCTATTCAGGCGATGGCAAAACTGCCAACCCCTGAAGTTCTGATCATTGACATTTCGGGCGACGATCAGCCGCTCAGTGCCTTAGGTGAACTCTCCGATGTCGTGGAGCCTGGCGTGCGCGTGCTGGTCATAGGTGACACCGACGATGTGGATTTTTACCGTCACATCACGCGTGGCATGGGTGTCATGGAGTATATTTTCAAGCCGATCACCCGTGAGGCGGTCGGCCGGCATTTTGCGCCGCTCATCACCCGCAAGACCGTAGGCTCTGATGCCGCGCGTGGTGGCCGTGTGGTGAGCTTGATGGGTGCGCGCGGCGGCGTCGGTACTACAACCATCGCTGGAAACCTCGCCTGGTATCTTGGTGTCATTTCGAAACGCCACACGGTATTTGTGGAATCTGACCTGCACATGGGTTCAGGCGCCCTACTACTTGGCGGTAAAACCGGCCCCGGCTTACGGATGGCGCTGGAAACTCCCGATCGGATCGACCCGCTGTTCGTCGAACGCGCAGCCCAGCCCGTCTCCGAGCGCCTGCATGTTCTGGCCAGCGAGGAAAAACTCAGTGAACCTCTGAATTACGCCAAAGGTGCTGCGCAGCGACTGATCGAAACGCTGCGTGTCCGTTATAATTTCGTTATCATGGACGTACCATTTCTGCCGATGCCCTGTAACCGCGAGTTGCTGGAATATTCGCATCATCGCGTTATCGTCATGGACCCCTCTTTGGCGTCGGTGCGTGACACGCTGCGCTTGATGGGGGTTCCTAACGGACCCTGGCAGCCGCAATCTCCTACCATCGTCCTTAGCCGGCAGGGCCGCCCTGGTGGCTTGACCCGCAAGCAAATCGAAGACGCTCTGAAGGTCAAGATCGACGTGGTGATCCCAGACATGCCTAAGCAGTTGAACGAAAGTGCTAGCTTCGGCGAACCAGCTGTAACTGAACGTGGACCATTCCGTCAGGCGATAATTGATCTTGGCCGTGAAATCGGCTTTGTCGGCGGCCGCGATGAAGGTGGTCCGCCGCCCGAGCCGACCAGTGCGTTAAGCTCCGTGGCCAATATATTCAAGGCTAGTAAGCTCGGCGGACTCTCGTGAATGATTCTAGTATGCCGGTGTTTGGTCGTCGGCGTAGCGATGGAATGGAGCTAATGACCTCGGTGCCGCTCCCAGCGGCACCGGAAGTGGTGATCGAAACCAACAACACCTCGCTCAACACGCAAGAACAGGACCAGTCGGCGGCAGTTATCGCCGCCGCCGCCGCCAACGCCGCGGCAGTCAATACCCGTACCGAAATTTCCGAACTGCGCGCCCAATGTCTTGCTAAAATGGATGCTACCGCCGTAGCAGCCTTGCACCCTGAACGTCTGTTGATCGAGGTCGAACGGTTAATCTCTGATCTTGCCACCGAGCGGCGCGTGCATCTTAACGGCCGCGAGCAGCGCCAGCTTGCCACCGAACTGGTGGACGACATGCTCGGCCTGGGGCCCTTGGAGCCATTGCTTCTGGACGAAAGCATTAACGACATCATGGTCAACGGCCCTGATAAAACCTTCATTGAACGTGGCGGTAAACTCGTCCAAGTGCCGGTGCGCTTCCGTGACTGGACGCACCTTACCAACATCTGCCAGCGCATCGCAGCCTCGGTTGGCCGCCGGGTTGATGAATCCAGCCCGATGGTGGACGCTCGCCTTAAGGATGGTTCGCGTGTTAATATTATCCTGCCGCCGCTTTCCATTGATGGCCCCGCGCTATCAATTCGTAAATTCGCCAAAAAGCCGATTGATTTTGACAAGCTAATCGCTTTCGGCTCACTTACCCCTGCCATTGCGCGCGTGCTCGAAATTGCTTCCCGCTGCCGTCTCAACATTATCGTCTCCGGCGGTACCGGCTCTGGTAAAACCACCATGATGAACGCGATGAGCCGCTTCATCGACCCAGCTGAACGTGTGGTGACCGTCGAAGACGCCGCCGAATTGCAATTACAGCAACCGCATGTGGTCCGGCTTGAAACCCGTCCGCCCAGCCTCGAAGGCAAGGGTGAAATCAACGCCCGCGATCTTGTGCGTAACGCGTTGCGTATGCGGCCTGACCGCATCATCATCGGTGAGGTCCGCGGCGCCGAGGCGTTCGATATGTTGCAGGCTATGAACACCGGCCACGATGGCTCAATGTCCACCATTCACGCCAATAATACACGCGACGCTCTGGCCCGTATTGAAAATATGGTGCAAATGTCGAGCATGGGGCTGACGCCTAAAGCCATCCGCAGTCAGGTCTCGGCGGCGGTGAATATCATCGTGCAAGTTGAACGCCAGCGCGACGGTGGCCGTCGTGTCACCCAGGTCACCGAGTTGGCAGGTCTTGAAGGTGAAACCCAGCTTCTGAATGATATTTTCAAATTTGAGGTGCTGGGCGAGACACCTACAGGCCGTGTCGTCGGCCGTTATGTCATAAGCAAAATGCGTTCAACATTTCACGAGCGGCTGCAATATTTCGGGCTTGACCGGGCCTGGGCTCATGCCCTTGAAGATATGGCCTGATGAACGGAATTGTTATTGCCGTATTTATTTTTATTGTTGTTTTGTTGGGTTTAGCCGGGGTTAGTTTTTCGTTAGTCATGAACTCGATGTCTCGGAAACAAAAGTTCGAGACCCGTATTTCCGGTGCCACATCTGACAATCAAAAACAGACCATCATCATGGGAGACCAGATCTCCCTTGCCAAGGTTGTTTCTCGCACTGATCTGGTAAAAACCCAGGCCGCCAATGTCATCGGCGTTGATCTGCAACAGGCTGATGCCTATCCGATAAAATGGTGGCTGGTGCCGCCATTGTCGCTGGGGATCAGTTGGGTGGTGGTATGGCTTGCCACAAAATCTATCGGCTTTACATCGGTTTTGTATGTTCTCGGCTGGCCGATCGTCTGGTTCATTATTACAAAGGTCATGTTTATCTGGTTCAATAACAAGCGAAATAGCAAATTGCTTTCGCAGTTTCCAGATGCGCTGGGCACCATCGTTCGCTGTGTTCGCGTCGGTATCCCGATCGGTGAGGCTTTGCGCACCGTGGCCCGCGATGCGCCCGAGCCCACCAAACTGGAATTCGATATTCTGGCTGATAAGGTGCAGATCGGCATTCCCGTCGATGCGGCTTTGCGGGAGTTATCCGAGCGCGTCAAAGTCACGGAGTATCAGTTTTTTGCTACTGCTATCACGCTGCAAATGCGCTCTGGCGGCGCCATCACGCATACGCTGGAAACCCTCGCTGATGTGATCCGCAAACGCGTCGGGTTGAAAGCCCGCGGTTTCGCGCTTACCTCCGAAGCTCGTACTAGCTCGATGATATTGGCGTTGCTGCCGTTCCTTACTGGTACCGCACTTTATTTCATGAACCGATCGTACATCCTCCTTTTGTTTTATACCAAAAGCGGGCAGGCCTGCCTGGGCGGGGCGATTCTGATGCTATGCATCGGTCTCGGCATCATTCAGTTCATGATCAGCAATGTGCTCAAATAGCCTCTTTCCATGATCATCATTGTCTTCTCCATTATTCTCGCCCTTTTCTTCACAGTCGCCGTACTCGGCTATTTTTTGATTGAGGAACTGACCCGTAAGGACCAGCTCACTAACCGCCTGCAATTCGTGACCGTGGCCACGAATGAAATCGTCGAAGACCTCAAGCCCGCAGTATCTCCCGTCATCGGGTTGGTATCCACCCTTGGCATGCTGGTTGCTCGCAGTGGGCTGCTGTCACGTAAAACCCTGTCCGAAATGACGGCCACACTCGAAGCGATCGGCTTTCGCGGTGGGCGCGGCCTGGGTCTGTTTATCGGCACCAAATTACTGTTGTTTCTGGTCACACCGGTGATTGCCTATTTTGCGCTGCGTCATTACGGTACAACGCCATTTTTTGTGTTTGCCAAAATCTTGGGTGGTGCGGTGGTCGGGCTGCTGGCACCGGAAACCATCGCCACCAATATTCGTACGCGGCACCTCAAAAAAGTCGAATCCGGCGTGGCTGATGCGCTCGACATGATGGTCATTTGCGCGGATTCCGGCTTGGCACTTGAAGCCAGCATCGCGCGGGTGGCCCAGGAACTGATTGTGCTGAATCCCGCTTTGTCCACTGAACTGACCCAAACATCGCAGGCCCTTACAATTGGCGCCGATATGCGCAACGCCATGGAGGACCTTGGCCAGCGCACTGGAATCGATTCGCTCAAGCGTCTTGCCACAACTCTGATACAATCGCTGCAATATGGTACGCCATTGACCCAGGCGCTTCGGACTCTTTCAGCCGAGCTAAGGCAGGAAGCATTAATTAAATTTGAGGAACGTGCGGGCAAGTTGCCGACTTTGATGACAATTCCTATGATTCTATTCATTTTGCCGTGTGTTTTTTTAATTGTTGCGGGTCCAGCCATGATTAACGTTCTGGCGACTCTGCACGGGATGAAGTAAAGCGATAACATGAATAATCGATCCATTATTATTTTGAGCGCGGTTTGCCTGCTTACTGCATGTGCGAAAACACCCGCCCAAATGCCGGCCAACACCGATAGCAATGGTAGTCCTGGGACGCTCAACGTTGCTGACGCGGCAATCGCGGGCGGTGATCCGACGATGGCGCTATCGGTCAGCCAGTCCGCTCTGCAATCTGACCCGAACAATGTTGATGCGTTGATCCATGAAGGTGAGGCCTATTATGCGCTAGGTCGCTGCCCGGCTGCCGAGGCCGCCTTCAACCTGGCCATCACGCATGACCCGAAATCTTCGCAGGCCGAGACCGGGCTTGGCCGTTGTTTGATCAAAACAGATCCGGTGCAGGCTGATAAAGCCCTGGTTCTGGCGGTGCAGGATGATCCTGGCAACGCCGATGCCCTGAACGATCTTGGTATCGCCCGTGACCTCGAAGGTAACTTTGCTGGCGCGGTTGATCCTTATCGCAAGGCGTTGATCGCGCAACCTGGCATGACCGCCGCTGAAATCAACCTCGGGCTGTCGCTGGCGCTGTCCGGTAATGGCCAGGCAGCGCTGCAATATTTAGGCCCGTTGGCCACCTCTCAAACCGCCACTCCAAAAATCCGTGAAGATTACGCCGCCGCTTTGGTGGCTACGGGGCAGGTGGCTGAAGCCCGGCATGTGCTGAGCATCGACCTGCCGCCAGACGATGTTGACAAAGCCATCGATGGTTTCAATGCGATCATTGCCAACGCCCAGCCCCCCCTGCCAACCAGTGAACCGGCAGCACCGCCTACCACGCCGCAAGTGCAGACCACCGCTGTCACCACCACGTCGCTAACAACCTCCGCACCCGCAGTAGCCCCCCCTGTGCCAGCAGCGCCAACGCCAGCGGCTTCCTCGATGCCCGCGCAGATCGCACCGCCGGTGTCCTCGAGCGACACCAGCGCTTCAGCATCAACAACAACGTCGTCCGCAACAGCGTCCTACTCAACAGCGCCAGCCGCACCGCCGCCCGCCGCCAAAGCCGCGGATATCACGGCCCCGCCGCCCGATACATCGTCAGCCGCAGCGGGCACCTCAGCACCGGCCGATGCCGCCCCACCAGCCGCAACACCGCCTGCGAATACCAGCGTGGCAGATACCACCGCAAACGTTGCGCCAGGCACCTATCAGGTACAGTTGGGCGCTCTGCCGTCGCAAGCGCAGGCGCAACATATCTGGGATAAATTATCCAGCGCCAATCCAGAATTGTTCGGCGATAAAACCCCGAACATTGTAAGCGCCACGGTTAAGGGCAAAACCTACTACCGGCTTCGCACTGGCAGTTTTGCCAGCAAGGCCGAGGCCGCGAAATTCTGCGGCGAGGTTAGTGCTGCGGGCAGTGTCTGCACGCTGGCGAACTTCTAACAACCAGCCGCCAGCTGCTACAAAAATTTAAATAACCGCCTGTATCCGCGCCAGGCTTTCCGTAGCGCCAAGTGCTGCTAACGTTTCGTCAATCCCAGGGCTCATCGTGCTCCCGGTCAATGCGGCACGCAGCGGCTGCGCCACTTGCCCTAGCTTCAAACCCTCAGCTTCGGCAAAGGCCCGCAACGTCGCGTCAAGTTCAGCCAGTGAGAAATCAGTCGCGGCCAGTTTTGGTGCCAAACGCCCCAGCATGGCGCGAGCCTCCGTTGTCAGCAGCGCCAGCGCTTTTGGTTCAATATCCAGCGGCACCTGGCGCGACAAAAATGCTGATGATGTCGTCAAATCCAATAATGTCTTGGCGCGCTCCTTCAACCCCGGCATCAGCCGCGATAATTTATCAGCCAGCCCATTGTTTACCGTTACACCGCATTGTTCTGGCAAACGCGCTATCACATCCGCCACCAACCGCGCATCGTCAGCACAGCGCAGCCACATGCCGTTCAGATGCGTCAACTTGGCATAGTCCATTCGGCTGGCAGCACGTCCCACACCATCCAGGTCAAATAACTTCACCTGCTCATCACGGCTTAAAAACTCGGAATCGCCATGTCCCCAGCCCAACCGCAGCAAATAATTACACAACGCTTCTGGTAAAAATCCTTGCTCGCGGAACTCCAGAATACTCACGGCGCCATGCCGCTTGGAGAGCTTCGCTCCATCCGCACCATGGATCAGCGGGATATGCGCAAATTTCGGCAATTCCCAACCCATTGCATGATAAATCTGAATTTGCCGGAAGGTATTGGTCAAATGGTCATCACCACGAATCACATGGGTAATCTCCATGTCATGATCATCCACCACCACCGCATGCAAATAGGTCGGCGTGCCATCCGAGCGCAGAATGATCATGTCGTCCAACTCGCTATTACTCACCGTCACTGTGCCTTGCACCAAATCTTCCAGCACTGTCTCACCCTCGCGCGGTGCTTTCAGCCGGATCGCCGGCTTCACGCCAGCGGGTGCGGTTGCCGGGTCGCGGTCACGCCAGCGGCCATCATAACGCGGTGGACGGCCCTCGGCTTGCGCCGTCTCGCGCATCTCGCGCAATTCATCTGGTGTACAATAACATTCATACGCCCGGCCCTGGGCCAGTAACGCCCGCGCTACCTCCACATGCCGTGCCTCCTGCTTTGACTGAAACACCGGTGCCGCATCAGGTGTCAGCCCCAGCCATTCCAGCCCATCCAGAATCACCTGCACGGCCTCCTGCGTGGAGCGCGCCTTATCGGTATCCTCAATCCGGATCAGGAATTGGCCACCATGATGACGCGCAAATAAAAAGTTAAACAAAGCGGTCCGGGCACCGCCAATATGCAGCAATCCGGTTGGGCTAGGGGCAAAGCGTGTGCGTATTTTCATGAGCTAGCCTGTAGCATCCTAAGCACTGGCCCGAAACCTCCCCACCTGCTAGCAAATCACAACCGGAGGTAGTTGTGGGCGCATTGCTAGCCTGGATCGAAGCAGAGCGAGGCCGTTTTACTCTGTTTCTACCCGTCGCCATGGGGGCTGCTGTCCTGGCCTATTTCGGTCTCAAGGCCGAGCCACCGCTCTGGCTGGGTGGCGTATTCGTGCTCACAGCACTCATCGCGCTGCTGACCGGCTGGCGCTTTCCGCCTACCAGGTTTGCTGCCGCCTTGGCGCTGGCCGCGGCATTGGGGTTCGCCCGCGCCGAATTTCGTACCAAAGCCATGCCGCCGATGCTTGACGTTCCCTACGGCACCGTTGCTCTCACCGGCAGCATCGCCAGTATCGACACATTGCCAACCGGCCGCCGCCTCACCATTGCCCCCGCCCAGTTCCAAACCGGTCCCATTTTGGCCCGCGCCCTGCACATCAAACTTAGAAATACCGATACCACCGCGCTGGCCACCGGCGATGCCATCACCCTGCGCGCCATATTATTTACACCAGAGCGCCCGGCCTACCCCGGCGGTTGGGATGCCACGCGTGATGCCTATTTCTCCGGCCTTGGCGCGTCCGGCTTTGCCATCGGCCCGGTCTCCATCACTGCCCAAGCCAAGCCAAGTGGCATGGCGCTGCGGGTGCGGGGGCTGCGCGAAGCCATCGCCGATCGCATCATGGTGGTGTTGCCACAGGAAACCGGCAGCATCGCCGTCACCTTGCTCACCGGGCTGCAAAGCCAAATCCCTGGCCCCGAGCATCAGGACTTTATCACCGCCGGATTGGCGCACCTGCTGGCGGTTGCGGGGTTGCATGTCGGCATTGTCATGGGCCTGTTTTTTACCGCAAGCCGGTTTCTGCTCTCGCGCCCCGAGCGTTTGGCCTTACATCTGCCCGTTAAACCCGCCGCCGCCATCATCGCGTTGCTGGCAGGCGGTTGTTACGCGCTGCTGACAGGCACGCATTTACCGATTCTGCGCAGCCTCGCCATGGCCTCCTTGGTTACGATGGGCGTTATCGCAGGCCGCAAAGCGCTCTCCCTGCGTGGTTTGGCTCTGGCTGCCACGGTGCTGCTGCTGGCCACCCCCGAGGCTATCATCGGTGTCAGTTTTCAGATGAGCTTTTCAGCGGTAATTGCTCTTATTACAGGATATTCTGCCGTCTCCCACTGGTTTGGTCGCCTTCATGAGGGCACCTCCCACGCCCACCGCGTGCTTGCTCACGGGGTTGGCTTATTCACCACCAGCCTGCTGGCGGGTGGTGCCTCCATGCCGTTCGCCGCCTATCAATTCCAACAAATGGAGCCCTACTGGATCCTGGCCAATTTGGTGGCCGTGCCGCTGACCGCCCTATGGGTGATGCCGCTTGGACTGCTCAGCCTGGCCCTGATGCCGCTGGGGCTTGGCTATCTCGCCATCGTGCCGATGGGTTGGGGTATTAAAATCATCGTCTGGCTGGCCGGCGCCATTGCCACCTGGCCGGATGCCATGTTGCGCGTGCCTCCCATGCCAGACCTCGCTATCATGCTATTCGCCACCGGCCTTATTTGGCTTTGCTTATGGCGTAGCCGGCCGCGCCTGCTGGGTCTGCCGCTGATGGCTGCCGCACTGCTGGTTTACCTCGCCGCCCGCCCGCCCGACGCTTTGCTCTCGCCCGACGCCCGGCTGATCGCCGTGCAAACGCCATCGGGCCTTGTCTTGCAACGCCAGCCCAAGGCCAACAGCTACACGCTTAACCAATGGCAAGCGCTCTGGCCCAGCCAGAGTTTTTCGCCGCCCGCCCCTGACGCCTGCGATGCCACCGGCTGCCGCTTCAGTTTGCCCTCTGGCAATATGGTCGTTTTGTTGAGCACCCCACAAACCTGCCCTAGTGCCCCGCTCATCATCTCCCCCACCATGCTGCGCGGTATTTGCGATACCCCTGGCCGCACCGTCATTGACCGCCTCTTCACCTATCGCAACGGCGCCACCGCTATCTGGCTCACGCCCTCAGGCCCCAACATCGAAACCGACCGCGCCGAGCAGGGTGTCAGACCATGGGTTCCGGCATGGCCGCGGTGAGGGGAGGGCTGGATTACATCGTGGGGTGGATGAGCGCAGCGTAATCGCCTTACAAAAAGAGGCGGTGAGCCACAAAAATTTACCATCTAAAGTTGACTAACCGTTAAAATTTGCTACCGCTATCCCATGAGCTTCAGCCTAATCAACGGCCTGTCGCCTATCGCCGCTGGGCCGGCCGCCCTGCCGGAGCAGCTCATCATTTTGCGCCGTCACCGCCGCCTGATCCTCTTCGTCACCCTCGCGCTGCCGCTCATCGCCGCTGCCATCCTGTTCACCCAGCCGCGTAGCTACACGGCCACCGGCGTCCTCATCTACAACGCGCCCGCGCCCGCCCAAGGCATCGCCGCCAGCCCACAGGACTTGGATGCGCTAATTGCCAGCCAGAGTGCCATCATCACCAGCCTACCGGCTTTGCGCAGCCTGGCGGCCAGGTTTGACTTCGCTGACTTGCCAGCATTCAACGCCCCGGAGCGCTGGTGGTGGCCCTTTACCGACCAAAGCTCCGAGCCGGACCATCTGGCCTTGGCGGCGGGGCGGGCACTTGGGGTAACAGTTCCCCCCAACTCCCGGCTGATCACCGTTGCCTTCACCAGTCCGGACCCCAGCCTCTCTGCCAAGGCGGCCAATTTCGCCATCCAGTCCTATCTTGACCATCAGCGCGACCAGTCATTTGCCAATCTGCAGGAATCCCAAAGCTGGCTGCAAACCCATCAGGCCAGTCTGCAAGCCGCACTTGATGCCACCGAAGCCCAGCTTGCCGCCGCCCGGCAGGCCGCCGGCATCGTGCCCGGCATGCAGGGTGATTTATCAGCCGAAACCGCCAGCCGCATTACCGCCTCCTTCATCGACGCCCAAAGTGCTTTGGCAATGGCGCAGGCCCGGTTGAAATCCGCCACCGCGGGTGACGCCGCCGCCGCCAACGCCGCCATCGCACCAAATTTGTTGCCGCTGCGCAAGGAGCAGGCTGATCTGACAGCGCAGGTCAACGCAATGTCGCGCCAATATGGCCAAAGCTACCCCGAACTGGTCGCCGCTCAGACCTCGCTGGCTGCCATCAACGCCGAAATTGATGCCGAAACCGGCCGCGAGCTGCAAGCCGCCCGCGCCGAAGTGGCGGCTGATCAGGCCCAGGTCGCCGCTCTTCGTACCGCGCTGGACGCCGCCCGCGATGCCTCGCAGACGCAGGACCGGCAATCTGCTGCCATGCAGACGCTAACCGAGCATGCCAATGCACTGCGCGCCGATCTGAACGCCATCGCGACGCAGGCTGACCAACTGGCCCAGCAAACCGCGCTGGACCGGCCTATGGCGGTGATTGTATCCGCGGCCACGCCACCGGCTGAAGCCAACCCGGCGCACCATGGGCTCATCATGGCGGCGGCGGCTGGCCTTGGCCTGTGCCTTGGCGTGCTGCTGGCTGGCCTTGCCGAAGCGCTGGACACCAGCTTCTGCTCCACTGGCGATTTGCAGTCACGTCTCGGCCTGCCGTGTCTGGCGGCGGTGCCGCAGGTCAGCAACCCGCGCTTTGCCGTGCAGGACGCGCCGTTTTCGTTATTCGCCGAACAATTGCGGGCCTTGCGCACCGCGCTCACTTTCTCTGGCACCGCCCGAGTGCTGGCGATCACCGCCGCCCGCCCCGGCGAAGGCAAAACCACGCTCACAGTTGCTCTGGGCCGCGCCCTGGCGCTCGCCGGGGTGGCCGTGGCGGTGGTAGATGCCGACATCCGCCAGCCCAGCTTTGAAGTTCTGTTCGAGACCGGCGACCAACAGGGCCTGACTGACTATCTCTCCGGCTTCATCGGCCTGGATGAAATGACCTTGAAGGATTCCGAAACCGGGCTGCATGTCATCACCGCCGGCACCCAGGCCGCTGATGCGCTGTCGCTGTTTTTGTCGCCCAAGCTCGCCGCCCTGCTGGCCTTGCTGCGCGAGCGTTATGAGATTGTGTTGATTGACGTGCCACCGGCTTTCGCGCTGGCGGAAACCCGGGTGCTGGCGCGCGCCGCTGATGCCACGTTGCTGTGCGTGCAATGGGGCAAAACCCCGGCCCGGATTGTCCAGGCGGCGCTGCAAATTCTGCTTACCGCCAATGTTAAAGTTGCAGGCACAGTGCTCACCCGTGTTGATGCCAAAATTCATCGATCATCGGGTTTTCCCGACGCTGAAATCTACCAGCCGCGTTACGGCGGCTATTTTCGGCCACGCCAAGTAATGTCAGCGCGGCTCCCGCCCAGCCAGCAGAACGACATAGAATCGGCTGAACGGCAGTAAAATTCGCTGTCGCCAGTCGATGAAATGTCGAACCCGGTAGCGCATGCCAAAATGCAAAATTATCGCCTCGCGCTGCGCCTTGGTGAAGCTCTGCGCTAGTTCTGGCTCAATCCGGCCCAAAAACCGCGCCAGCACCTCGCTATCCGCCGCCACGTTAGTCGGTCAGCCGGTCCAGTGCGGGCAGCCATCGCAAGCCATAGATTTTTAGCGCCACCGGCAGCAGCACACCGGCCAGCAGTAGCGCTGCCGCGAGCGGCAGAAAATATGCGCCGTCCCAACTAACAAAGTGCAGCATGACGCCTTTCGCCAGACCGATGCTCATTGTGTTGAACAGATAAATCATAAAACTATACCGCCCCAGCCAGAGAAATATCCGGCTGAAGATTGGCCATGCATGTCTTACCAAACCATGAAGAGCGGGCATTGAAATGGCGCCCACCGGCAACAGGCTTGCCGCCACCGGCCAGCTTGCGCCAAACGCTGCCACCATCAGCAAAGCCGTGGCAAACAGCAGCAGCAGACCGCGGTAATGCAGGTCAATAAAACGCATCCAGGCTGCCCCGCTGCGGCCAGCCCCCACGCCGAGCATAAAAAATATCGCGTAGCGGGCAATATGATCAGCATAAACATAAGGCGGCAGCGGCAGTAAATACAAAATAACTGCCCCGACAAGCAGCCATCGCAACCGCCCTCCATCTGCCCAAAGTAATACCGGCGTGGCGAGCGAGACCACAAACAGCACGAACAGATACCAGGTGGAGCCATCAGCACTGTCAGCGGTGTACCAAACCAGGCTCAATAGCCCCGCCAGCAGCCCATCAGGCGGGTGATCCACAAACATTACGCGCTGTGCTGCCAGTTTCCCTAGCACGCTGAGCAGCCCCAGCCCGAAAAACGGCAGCAGCAACCGCTCAGCCCGTGCCACCGCCAGCCGCGACCATTTTTTTGGCGGCAATAGCGCGGCCCCGCTCAGCACGCTCACCAGCCCACTGAGATACAGAAAAAACGGCATGTGGAACGCATAGACAGCCCGCCGCAATGGCTCGTACCACTCCACCCCCACTGGGTCCGCCCGCGCGACAAGATGGCCGAATACCACCAGCAAAATGGCCATTCCCTTGGCCTGGTCGATATCCATCCGCCGTTCCATACCCAACACAACCATGCCGCGTATATTTAGCCAATATGTGCATTGAAATAATTTAAGGTTGTGTTAATCCTGCGATGTGCGCCGTCTCCTCACCCTCGCAATCTCCGCTGGCCTGGCCTTTAGCGCGCAACCGGCGGTGGCGCTGGAGCTTGATCAATTGCTCCCGATCGGGATTGCGGGTTTCAACGCAGCACCTAACGTTACCATCCTCACGCGCAAGCACCCGCAATATGACAGCCTGGGCATCCGCTGGGATGGTTGGGAAATTAATCCGGAACTAAGCCTCGGCGCCGGTTATGATTCCAACCCCAGTGGTATAGCGTCTGCCTCCGCCACCCTGAATGCCACGCCCAGCCTTTTACTGCATGACACCGCGCTAGGTTTTGGCGCCTATGCCGCCGCGCAATTCCAAAACTATATGCAATCACCCGCGCAGAATACCCATGGCTACACGTTGGCGCTGGGCGAGGGGCTGTTGCTGCCTCACAATAGCTTGGTCCTGGCGCTGGCCCGGCTGCGCACTCAGGAAACTGGCTTCACGCTGGATAATTTTAGCGCCACCCGGCCCGTCACGCTCACCGGCACGGAATTTCGCGCCTCTGACAAATATACCACCGGCATGCTCACGCTGACGCCTGAATTCACCTATGCCACCGCCATTACCCAGTCTCTGGCCAACCCCGCCTCCGCCAGCTTGGCTGCCACGAATATCGGCGGTGGGCTGACATTTACGTTCACGCCGGATGCCATCACCAGCCTGGTTATGCGTCTGCACGCCTCGAACTGGCGCTTCAGCCAACCCGGCCAGAACGCCAATGACTATACCGCCTTAATCGGGCTTTCCAACGATGCTGAACATCTCTGGAGCTTTCGTCTGCTAGGCGGTGCCGCCGCCCGCCGGCCCAGCATCGGCACGTCGCAAGTCGTGCCGGTGCTGGAGGCCGCAGCCAGTTGGATGCCAACCCCTCTCACCAGCCTGGATTTCAGCGCCGCGCATGAAATCGAGGACCCCGAGCGACTCGATGCCGCCAGCTACACGTTGAGTGAAGCCAAACTCTCGCTGGCGCACGAGTTGCGCCGTAATATTATCATCACCGCTACCGCCAGTGCTACCCAGGCAAAATATTTTCACAACCCGCTCTCGGAAACGCTGCTGACCAGCGGCGTTACTCTCACCTGGCGTCTCAACCGTCAGTTCAGGCTGGTCACCGCCTATGACTTTAACGACCGGCAAGCCAATTTGCTGCGCGCCGCCAATGAGCATGTGGTAACTTTTACGCTCACCTGGGCGCCCTGACATGCCGGGCAACCGGCTTGATCTGCTCGGCATCAATTTCAATAACCTCACACTCCCTGCCGTCATCGATGAATTAATCCAGCGTCCGCGCGCGCGGCGTTTCACTTACATCGTCACCCCCAATGCCGATCACATCGCACGGTTGCAGCGTCAGCCAGGGTTGCGGCTGGTGTATGATGCCGCTTGGCTGCGTGTGCTGGATTCAAAATTCATCTGGCATGCCGCCCGTGCACTGCGCCAACCGGTGCCGCAGGTTACCACCGGCGCGGACATCACCGCCGCCTTATTATCTAACCTCGCCGCGCAGACCATCGCCGTTATCGGCATGTCGCCAGTGTCATTGCAGGCTTTGCAATCGCGCTACCCGCATCTGACCATCGCTCACCACGCGCCGCCGCAAAATCTGCTGAACGATCAACTCGGCTTTTGCCGCGCCCGCGATTTTGCGGTGAGCACCAATGCCCGCTTCACTTTCATAGCACTCGGCTCGCCGCTGCAGGAATTATTGGCCTACGCCATCGCCTGCCAGCCGAACGCTCTGGGGATAGGGTTATGCATAGGCTCCGCCTTGGAATTCTGTGCCGGCACTGAACCGCGCGCTCCTGCCTGGATGCGCGATAACGGCCTGGAATGGCTGCACCGGCTGGCCCGCAACCCACGCCGCCTGGTGCGGCGCTATCTTATCGACGACCCGCCGGTATTACTGGCCCTGCTCAGGCAAACATGCCGTTGATAGTATCCAAATCGATATCCTCCAGCATTGCTGGCTGCCACTTCGGTGCACGGTCCTTATCCACCACCACCGCCCGCACCCCTTCAAAAAACTCAGGATGCAACGTGACTTTTTTCACCAGCCGCAATTCCGCCGCCAGGCACTGCCGCAATGTGCGATGCGCCCCATCCGCCACAATCTTGAACGACCAATTGATCGATGACGGCGACAAAGCCCGTAACGTTGCCAGCGTTTCATGAGCAAACTCACCGCCATCTTGTTCCAAAGCTGCGATAATTTCAGCCACGCTCGGCTTTGAGAATGCCGCGTTGATCAACGCCATATGCGGCGCCAGCGTGAAAGCGGGCAGGGGCTCGGCGAACCCAGCAATCACCGCCACCCCATCCGCCACGATCGCATCGGCCAGCGCAGGCAACCGCGCCCGGCTGACAAAATGCGTGGCCAACCCGGCATGCACCGCATCGGCACCCAAAATCCGCGTGCCGGTGAGTGCTAAAAACATCCCCAATGCTCCCGGCATCCGGGGCAGCAGATAGGTTGCGCCAATATCCGGAAACAACGCAATCGCGGTCTCCGGCATCGCAAACATCGCATGCTCACTCGCCACCCGATGACTGCCGTGCACTGAAATACCAATGCCGCCACCCAGACAAATTCCATCTATCAGCGCCACATATGGCTTGGGATATTCCGCAATCGTCTGGTTCATCCGGTACTCGGCCTCAAAAAAAGCCGCGATTGGCGCGGTCTCCCCGGCCATCCCCTGCGCCCTGATCGCCCGCACATCCCCGCCGGCGCAAAACGCCTTCTCGCCGGTAGCATCCACCAGCACGGCGTGAACCTCCGCCATCCCGCGAAATGTCTCGAGGGCTGCCTCTACCTGCTCCACCATTCCCAAATCCAGGGCGTTCAGCGCTTTCGGCCGGTTTAGCCTTATCCGCCCGACGCGGCCTTCAACCCAGACGTTCACTGTCATATCCATATGCATTTCCTCACAATTTTAACTTTGACGCGACGGCGTAAGCTGTGCGAACTTTTCTGCCATGCTCGAGGCCGCCCGCCAACCGCCCGCCGATTCCGCCCTTTGGGCGGTGGTCGCCATTTTGGGCAAAGTCATCCGCATCGCCGAAATTTACCCAAGCCGCGCCGCCGCCCTGGCTGACCAAGCTTGGCGCGAAGCCCAGGTGCGCGCTTATGCCGGGTTTCTGGAACGCTCATCCCAACCTTTTCCGCGCTATGCGGTAAAACCGATCCGCCGGACTGATTTACCGCGCCGCTGGAAACCGCTCCCCGCCCTCGGCTTCCTGCGCGATCAGATGTTTTAATTTTTTGCGTAACACCCCACTTAAGGGCAATGAGAACACGCATCGAACATGACGCCCTCGGCGACGTCGAAGTCCCCGCTAATAAACTCTGGGGTGCCCAGACCGAGCGCAGCCGCCATAATTTCCCCATCGGCGTAGCGCGCTATGTGTGGGGCAGGGAGGTCATTCGGGGGTTTGGAATCCTTAAAAAAGCCTGCGCCCGCGCTAATCTGGCGCTTGGCCAACTCTCCGAGGAAAAAACCGGCCTCATCGTGCAGGCTGCGCAGGAAGTGATCGACGGAAAATGGGACGATGAATTCCCGCTGGTGGTCTTTCAAACCGGCTCTGGCACGCAATCCAACATGAACGCCAACGAGGTCATCGCCAACCGCGCCATTCAAATCGCCGGCGGCGTGGTTGGCTCCAAAAACCCCATCAACCCCAACGATGATGTCAACCACGGCCAATCTTCTAACGACACATTTCCCGCAGTGATGCACATCGCCGCCGTCGAGGTGATCGAAACCCGCCTGCTCCCCGCCGTTGCTCGCCTCGCGCAAATCTTCCGCAACCAGACCATTGAATTTGGCGATGTGGTGATGACCGGCCGCACCCATCTGCAAGACGCTACCCCTATCACGCTTGGTCAGGTCATTTCCGGCTGGGAGGCACAGTTGCTGGCGGCATCAACTTGCATCAAAAACGCGCTGCCTGGCCTCTATGAACTGGCCATCGGCGGCACCGCGGTCGGCACTGGCTTGAACGCCCACCCAAATTTCGGCGCCACAGTCGCGCAACTCGTCGCCATCGAAACCGGCAAACCATTCATCACTGCCCCGAATAAATTCGCCGCCCTCTCAGCGCACGACGCGATCGTCACCGCCTCCGCCGTACTTCGTACTTTGGCAGGTGCCGCGATGAAGATTGCCAACGATGTCCGCTGGTACGCGTCTGGCCCGCGCACCGGCATCGGTGAAATCACCATCCCGGAAAATGAACCCGGCTCATCTATCATGCCCGGCAAAATCAACCCCACCCAGTGCGAGGCGCTAACCATGGTGGCGGTGCAGGTATTTGGCAACGACGCCGCTGTGGCCTTCGGCGGTTCCCAAGGCAACTTCCAACTCAACGTGTTTAAACCAGTGATGCTCTCGAACCTGCTGGATTCTGCCAACCTGTTATCTGACGCGTTGGATGCATTCTCCACCCACTGCGCCAGCGGCATCGAACCAAATCTGCCGCGCATCGCGGCCCATCTCGTTGACAACCTGATGCTGGTAACCGCTCTAAACCCCCACATTGGTTACGAAGCCGCCGCCAAAACCGCCTTGCTGGCCCACCGCGAAAATCTAACACTGCGTGACGCCGCCTTAAAACTAGGCGTCGCCACTGAGGAACAATTCAACGAATGGATAAGCCCCGAAGACATGACACGGCCACTAAGGATTTAACCCAGAACCCCTCATTACGAGCCAACAGCGACGCATCACGTCATTCTAATAACACATTCCCACGTCATTCCCGCGAAGGCGGGAATCTTATTACTTCATCATGGCCGTAAAAACGACCATCCTAACGTTAAGCTTTAGGCCGCCTTCGCCAAATGAATGGCCTCCCAAACTCGCTCCGGTGTCGCCGGCATATCAACTGTCCGCACACCATCCATTTTTAGCGCATCCACAATCGCATTCACCACCGCTGGCGGGCTACCCACAGCGCCGGCCTCGCCAGCGCCCTTCACCCCTAGCGGGTTGGTAGTGCAGGGGATTTCAATAAATTCCACTTCAATGTCTGGCAAATCATCAGCCCGCGGCACCGCATAGTCCATAAAGCTGCCCGCCACCAACTGCCCGGACTGCGAATCATATGAAACGCGTTCCATCAACGCTTGGCCAACACCTTGCGCCACACCGCCGTGCACTTGGCCGCGCACAATCATGGGGTTCACCGCCTTACCCACATCGTCAATCACCACGTATTTCACAATCGTTACCACCCCAGTCTCAGGGTCAATCTCCACCTCCGCCACATGGCAGCCATTGGTAAAGGTGTGCGCATCAATTTTGGCAATCTCAGCGGTGTCCAATGCGCCCGGCTTCACTTGCGCCAATGTCATGATATCAACCCCACGGTCGGTACCCACCACCGTGAATTTGCCGGCCACAAATTCAATATCCGCCACCGCTGCTTCCAGGTACTCCCCAGCCTCAGTCTTGCCCTTTTCAATCACGCTGGCAGCGGTAAGCAATATCGCCTGGCCTTCGGAATAAAGGCTGCGCGCCCCACCGGTGCCGCCGCCCATGGGAATGGTATCAGTATCGCCCTGGCGAATGCGAATTTTGTCCCCATCAATCCCCAACTGGTCAACGGTCAACTGCACATAGGCTGTCTCATGCCCTTGCCCGGTGGATTGGGTGCCAACATACACATCCACAAACCCATCCCCAGCAAACTTAATCTCAGCCCGTTCAGTCGGCGCGCCACCTGTGGCTTCCAGATAATACGCCAAGCCAATACCACGCCGCTTGCCGGCCTTGGCGGCCGCTGCCTGCCGGGCGGGAAACCCTGCCCAATCTGCTCGCGCCAGAGCAGCATTCATCACGCGTGCAAAATCGCCAGAATCATATGTCTGCTTCATCACCGTGGTATAAGGCATAGCTGATGGCGGCACGATATTGCGCATCCGCAGTTCAATCCTATCAATCCCCACCTCAGAGGCAGCGGTATCAATCAACCGTTCAACCAGATAATTACTCTCAGGCCGACCAGCGCCCCGGTAGGCATCCACTGGCACTGTGTTGGTAAAAGCACCCAAAACATTCAAATAAATCGCCTTAAAATCATAAATGCTCGCCAATACTTTGGCTCCCAGCATTGTGGGAATAAGCGGTGCGAAATTTGAATAATACGCCCCCATGTTCGCAATGGTACGAATGCGCATCGCAATGAATTTACCATCTTTATCCAGCGCTAATTCCGCCTTTGAGAGATGATCACGCCCATGCGTGTCTGATAAAAATGCTTCCGAGCGTTCTGATGCCCAGCGCACCGGGCACCCTAATTTGCGTGCCGCATAGCAAACCAGCACCTGTTCAGCATATAAAAACAACTTCATGCCAAACCCGCCGCCCACATCCGGCGTAATCACCCGAAAAGCTTGTGGCTCAACCTTAAAAATAGCTTCCGCCAGCATGTTGCGAATTCCCCATCCGCCCTGGGTGTTGGTGGTCAGCGTCCAACGGTCATCCTCATAAACCGCGAGGGCCGCCCGCGCTTCCATCGAGGCCACCACAATCCGGTTATTCACCAGATTCAGCTTGGTTACATGATGGGCTTCGGCAAACAACGCATCCACCTCGTCTTTGTTGCCAAAGTCCCAGTCGAACGCGGTGTTGTTCGGCGCCTGCGCCCACAGCTGTGGTGCCGCCGGGTCAAGCGCTTCGGCCAGTTCGGTGATCGAGGTCACCGCGTCATAGTCAATCACCACCAATTCAGCAGCATCGCGCGCGGTTTGGATAGTGTCAGCCACAATAAATGCCACCGGGTCGCCCACATGGCGGACCATATCCACTGCCAGCACCGGGTGCGGCACACTGGCACGCGGTGAGCCATCGCGATTCTTAAGCGGGATATTGCATGGCAACCCGCCAATTCCATCAGCGGCCAAATCCGCCCCGGTATAAACCGCCGCAACACCTGGCAACGCCCGCGCCGCCGCGGCATCCACCTTTACAATTTGCGCCGCCGCATAGCCGCTGCGCAACACGTAGCCAAACAATGCATTGGGCGAGGCCACATCATCGGTATATCGCCCGTGACCGAGCAAAAGCCTGGGGTCCTCAACCCGGCGTACCGGCTGTGCCATACCAAATTTTGTCATTCCCATGCTCCTGCTGTGCGTTGTACCGATATATGGGAATGAACCTGAAAAAGTAAGGCTAATCCGGCTTTTGGCGCGGTTTAAAATACCGTTCACTAATCGTCTGAAACACCGCGTAAAGCAGCGGAATTATAAAAATCCCAATCACGCTGGCGGCAATCATCCCAAAAAATACCGGTGTGCCCAATGACCTGCGGCTGATTTGCGCCGCCCCCGTGGCCACCACCAACGGCAACAGGCCAAACACAAAGGCAATCGAAGTCATCATCACGGCTCTGAACCGCATTCTAGCCCCTGCTTCGGCAGCTTCCAGAATCGGCACGCCCTCTTCGCGGCGGTCCTTGGCGAACTCCACAATCAGGATGCCGTTTTTCGCCGCCAGCGCAATCAGCGTCACCATGCCGATCTGCGCGTACAGATTCACATTAAGCCCGCATAGAGAAACCCCCAGCATCGCGCCGAACACCCCCACCACCACCGAGAGCAGCACTGGAATTGGAATAATCCAACTCTCATAAAGTGCTACCAGAAACAGGTAAGCGAACAGCAGCGAAAGTCCCAAAATCGGCCCCGTCTGTCCGGTTGCCGAAAGCTCCTGGTATGCGGTGCCTGTCCACTCATAGGCAAAACCAGCTGGCAGTGTGTGGGCTGAAACATCTGCCATCGCGGTCAGTGAATCTCCCGAGGAGACATTAGGCCCCGGCGTGCCGATGATCGGTATCGCTTCCACGTCGTTGTAACGCGAGATAATCTGCGGCTCCAAAATGGTACTTATTGTCGCCAATGATCGCATCGGAATCATCGCGCCGGATTGGCTGCGCACATAGCTTTGGAAAATCGCATCCGGTGTATCGCGGTTGGAGGCCACCCCCTCGATGTTAACCTGCCAGATTCGCCCATACAAATTAAACTGGTTAACAAAATAGCCGCCCAGCGTGGCCTGCAAGGTGGTAAATATATCATTTATGTTCACGCCCAGAGCTTCCGCCTTGGTGCGGTCAATTTTCAAATAAATAGCAGGGTTTTTGGCATTAAAGGTTGAGAACACATGGCTCAGGCGCTTATCCTGGTTGGCGTTCACCAACAGCCCATCCAGCACGCTTTGAAACTGCGTCTGCGAGGCGCCTTGAGTATTCTCCAGCTCATATTGGAACCCGCCATTGGTTGAAAGCCCAATAATAGGTGGCAAATTGAATGCCACCAACTGCGCGCTTTGTAATTGGCTGCCGATTGCAAAAACATGCTTGATAGCTTGGTCAACCCCATTGGCAATACCGGGACGGTCCGAAAACGGTTTCAGCCGCACCACCAAAAATGCAGCGTTTGACTCTGTCGTGCCATCCAGAAGCGAAAACCCGATGATCGAAATAACCTGCTGCACCTGCGGTAATTTGCGCACCTCGTCAGTTAAATGGTTAGCCACCACTTCGGTGCGATTCACTGAAGCGCCAGGCGGTAAGGTTACTTGCGCAAAAAATGCCCCTTGGTCCTCAGTTGGCAAAAACCCACCAGGCGTGATGTAGGCGATAACACCAGCACCCAGGGCAAACACCAGAATTACCACCAACCCGATCCAGGATTTACGCAGCATCCGCTTGACCACATTGGAGTAGCCATCGCGCGTGCGATCAATGCCGTTTAAAATTCGCCCCAAAACTCCACGCCGCGCATGTTGTGGTTTAATCAACAATGCGCACAATGCAGGTGAAAGCGTCAACGCGTTCACCGCCGATATCAACATCGCCACACTCACTGTGAATGCAAACTGCTGAAACAGCAGCCCTGACAGCCCAGGGATAAACGCAATGGGCACAAACACTGAAAGCAGTACCAGCGAAATTGCGATAATCGGTGCGGTAATCTGCGTCATCGCCAGCTTGGTGGCCGCATTGGCGCTCATCTCCGGGTATGTTGCCATTACCCGCTCAACATTTTCCACCACCACGATGGCATCATCCACCACAATGCCAGTCGCCACCACCAAAGCCAGCAATGTCACGGTGTTGGCTGAAAACCCAAACGCCAGCATAAACCCAAACGCGCCGATCAGCGCAATCGGCACCACCACCATCGGCACAATGGTTGCCCGCCAGTCGCCGAGGAACAAAAACACCACCAGCACCACCAGCGCAAAGGCTTCTGCCAGTGTGGTCTCAACCTCATGAATAGTATCCAGCACAAATACCGAAGTGTCATATACCGTTGAAATCAGCAGTGTCGGCGGCGCTTGCTTTTGCAACACCGCAATCTCTTTCTGAACCGCCGCCGAGGTGCTCACCGCATTGGCGCCGGGTGCCAAATAAATCCCCATCGCCAGACCGGCGTTATTATCAATCTTATTAATCCGGTTCTGGGTCTGCGCCCCCAGCACCACGGTCGCCACATCCTTCAGCCGTAATAACGACCCATCCGGATTGGACCGGATCACGATATTGCCAAATTGCTCCGGCGTGGATAGCCGCCCTTGCGTCTCCACGGTCATCTGCATCTGTTGGTCATTGGCATCCGGCGGCATCCCAATCGCCCCAACCGGCGCCTGGATATTCTGCTGCTGCAACGCCGTGATAATATCCCCTGGCGTTAGCCCTAATTGGGTCAGCCGGTTGTTATTATAATTAATCCGCATCGAGTAATTTTGCGCACCAAACAAAAACGCCTGGCCCACGCCGGGTACGCGCGAAATCGGGTCAAGCAAATTGATCGTCGCATAATTAGAAATTTGGAGCGGCGTTAATTTATTGCCGGGGCTTGATACAAACAAAAACGCCAGCACGGCGGCTGAGCGTTTGCGAACTGTTATCCCTTCCTGCTGCACCTGGGTGGGCAATTGCGATGTCGCCTGCTGCACCGCATTGGTCACGTTCACCGTATCAATGTCCGGGTTTGACCCTACCCGGAAGGTCACTGTCAGCGCGTAGCTGCCGTCGTTGGCGCTGGTTGATGACATATAAATTTCATCATTAATCCCGTTCACCGCCTCCTCAATCGGCTCGGCCACAGTGTCTTCCACCACCTTCGCCGAAGCGCCCGGGTACGTCACGGTCACCTGCACCTGCGGTGGCACGATCGAGGGAAACTGTGCCACCGGTATCCGCGTCAGCGCGATCCCCCCAGCCAGCGTAATCACCATTGCGATCACGATCGCAAAGCGCGGCCGATCAATAAAAAATGCTGAAAACATGAGCCTATTTCGCCAGCTTCGGGTTCACGATGATGCCCGGATGAACCCGCTGGATGCCATCCACAATCACCCGGTCTCCCGCGATCAGCCCCTTAACAATTTGTACGCTATCATTGGTATTGGTGCCCAGCACCACCGTCTGTCGGATAACCTTATTATCACCGCCTACCTTCAGCACGTAATCACCAAGCTGGTCGGTAATTACAGCATCGCGCGGCACCACAATCTGGTTCTGTGGGTTGCGGCTGCGCAAAATCACCGTGATAAACTCACCCGAGGTCAACTCTCTCGCCGCACCAGGCACATTGCCGGCACCAGGCAGCCGTGGGTTCGCAATCGTGCCCCGCCAGTTCAGCGTATCGGTGGTGGCGGTGATCTGATTATTAATGAAATCAATTCTGCCGGTCTGCCCATACATCCGCCCGTCCGGCAGTTGCACCAATAAATTTATGCCACTCAGCTCGTTTTGCGCCAGTGCCATGGCACGATATTTAAGCGCATCTACCACCGGCAGGGCAAAGGTCACATAAACCGGGTTCTCGCTCACAATGGTATCCAGCACGCCGCTGGTTGGGCCCACCACATTGCCCACATTCACTGAGGTTGCGCCGATTTGCCCATCCAGCGGTGCGTGGATTTCAGTGTAGCTCAAATTAATCTGCGCCGTTTGCAGTTGCGCCTTGGCGGCATCAATCTGCGCCTTGTCACTCAGCGCCGTCGCCTTCGCTGCGTCCACGCTTGATTGCTGGCCCGCCGGTGTGTGCAACAGCGCCTCGGCCCGCTGCAAGGTCACATTGGCATTCTGCGACTGCGCGATTGCTGCTTCAACCTGCGCTTGTGCCTGCGCCACGGCCGCCTGATACGGGGCTTGCTCAATCACATACAGCAACTGTCCGGCTTTCACGTCGTCGCCATCTTTGAAATTCTGGGATTCCAAATATCCGGTGACCCGCGCATTCAATTGCACGATATCAGTCGCCGCGATCCGCCCCACATATGACTGCTGAGCATATACTGGCTGCTCACTCACGCTCATCACCGATACGACTGGCGGCGGCGGATTGGCGTTCTGGGCCAAAGCAGGAGCACTCGACACCAGCAACCCTGGCAGAACCAATCCCACCAGACGGAAAGTTTTTTGAATCATCCAGACCCCAAGTATATTTTTACACCAACGCCACGATTTTCTGATTCCGCAGTGCCATCGCGCCAGTCATTGCGGTAATATGGACCTCCACCGGGTTGGTCAATAAGTCTGCCATTATGTCAGCCCCGATGATTTGGCGGGTGGCCGGGCTGCGTTCAAACGACTAGAGCACGCCTATGAAACCGGCTCGACTTTTCATCGCCATCGCGGGCGCCTTTCTCTCCGCGGCCTCGTTCTGGATGTCGCTGCCGCTGATCGCCGTATCGCTGCGCCGGGATGGGGTAAGCGATCTATGGGTCGGCCTTATCTCTGGCCTGCCCTGGCTAGGGCTGCTGGCTGTGTTGCCACTGGTACCGCGCCTGATCCGCCGCATTGGCCTGCAACGCACAGTGCTAACTGGCATGCTGGTCTCGATTCTGGTTTTCATCGGCTTCGCGAGCACCCGCTCGGTGATTATTTGGAGCCTGTTGTTTTGCATCCAGGGCGCCACGCTAGGGCTGCGCTGGGCCGCCATGGATACCTGGATCAACGGCGCCGTGCCGGACCATGCCCGTGGCCGCCTGGTCGGGCTGTATGAGTTGGTGGCCAGCGGCTCGATTGCCGCCGGCCCGGCCTGCCTGCTGTTTCTCGGCAATAGCGGATCGCTGCCATTTATTTTTTGCGCCGCCATCGTCACCCTGGCTTCAACACTGCTGTTCACCGCAGGCCGCGAAACCGCTATCAAAGTTCGGGTTAAAACCAATCTCTCGGTGTGGCGTATTCTCAAAATTGAGAGAGCCGCTTTTGTTGCTCTCGCGCTGGTCGGTGTCACTGAGGCCTGTAATCTCTCTTTATTGCCATTGTTTGCTCTCGGCCTAGGCGCAACGGCGTCTGCCGCCTCAATGTATTTGGTTATTGTGCAGGGAGCCGGGGCGATAGGCGCGTTCCTGTTTGGCTTCCTGGCTGACAAATTCAGCCGCCCCGCCATTTTGCTAGGCACAGGCTTCATCACCATTGCCGGCCCGTTGGCGTTGCCGCTGCTCTATTCCAGCCCTTATTTATGGCCGCTGCTTTTGGTGTGGGGGCTCGCCATCGGCGGCATGTTTACCCTGAGCATGATTGTGCTGGGCGCGCGCTTTAAGGGTGACGCTTTGGCTTCAGCAGTGGCCCTGTCAATCGCTGTCTACACCATTGGCGGCATCCTTGGCCCACCGGCCATGGGCAGCCTTATGGCCAGCTTCGGTGCCTTTGGTCTGCCGTATGGTTTGGCTGCCATTGCCGTGCTCAGCGTAGCCGCCGCTGGTTGTTTTGAAGTTTTGCGCCCGCATGTGGTATTAGCCCCCCAAATACACAGAGAAAGATCAACATGATGGATGGCGGCGCCGATTCCCGGCGGATTCGAATATACGATCCCGAAGATTTTGCCCCCATGCGCGACGCTGGCCGCTTGGCCGCTGAAACCCTGGACATGATCGGCCCTTATGTTGTGCCAGGCGTCACCACCGAGGCGCTGAACACGCTTTGTCATGACTTCATCACGGCCCGCAACGCCATCCCGGCGCCGCTGAACTACCGGGGTTTCCCGAAATCCATCTGCACCTCGATCAACCATGTGGTCTGCCATGGTATCCCAAGCGATAAAAAGCTGCTGGACGGCGATGTCGTGAACATCGACGTCACGGTCATTCTGGAAGGCTGGTTCGGCGATACCAGCCGTATGTATGTGGCAGGCACCGCCAACACCCGCGCCAAACGCTTGATCGACGTCACCTACGAAGCCCTGATGCGCGGCATTGCGGCGGTCAAACCAGGTGCCACCTTCGGTGATGTCGGTTATACCATTCAAAAATTCGTGGAATCCCAGCGTTATACGGTCGTGCGAGACTTCTGCGGCCACGGCATTGGCCGGCAATTCCATGAGCCCCCAAATGTTTTGCATTTTGGCCGCCCCGGCGAGGGCCCGGTGTTCAAACCTGGCATGTTTTTCACCATCGAGCCGATGGTGAATGCTGGCCGCCCGGAAGTGAAAATCCTCGAAGACGGCTGGACCGCCGTCACCCGCGACCGTACACTCTCCGCCCAGTTTGAACATATGGTGGGCGTTACCAACACCGGTTGCGAAATCTTCACCCTTTCCCCGGCAGGCTACACGGTCCCGCCGTACCTCTGACTGCCCAGGTCATCTCGAAACTCCCTTCGTCCCCCCGCATTCCCTTCAGTTATCCCCGCATTCCTTTCAGTCATCCCCGCGAAAGCGGGGACCTCCCCATCCTCCGGCTATGAAGCCACCTTCTCAAACTGCTCCGAAACCTCAATCAATCGCACGCCTGCCTTGGTCACAATGGTGCGGATCATCACCGCACCATCATCCATTTGGTAAAACCATTGGTCCATGGTTACATTTTTTACTGAACTTCCAGGCGATGTTTCCAATGTCCAGGTCCAGTGAAACACCCGCCCGGAGGCCGTGCCAGCCGCCGTCCCGTCCATATCATTGGCCGTAGCATTATAGTGCCCGTTGCCAGTTTGATGAAGTTCCCATGTCCGCACCTGAGTTTTGCCATCCACATGCAGCGTCTGCACCATTTTGATGCTATCCGGCCCGGTTGGCGTACCTACACAATCGGTGGTGACAATTCCGGTCGGTTGACCATCACGATTTTCTTCAACCCCCCAACTGGTCACATGCCCGGTAAAAAACGCTACCGGATCAAAACTTCCAGTTCCGGCAAATTTACCCGGTGTCAGCGGCGCACCGCACCCGGCCAACAGCAGCAAAGCCATCCAAACAACGCGCCTCATACGTTCAGCACCAGCCACCCCGGCAGCTTGGGCGTCACCGGTGCGCCATCCAACAGCAGCGGCATTTCCAGCGCATCCACCCGCAACATCGCCAGCGCCACGCCATCGGCTGAGCTCCTGAGTGTGCCAACCTCCTGCCCATTGGCCAGCACCGCCGTTCCAGCGACGGGAGCAGGGCCGCTCAGTGTTACTGGCACCAGCCGGCGCTTGACTAACCCACGGTATTTGGTCCGTGCCGTTAGCTCCTGGCCCATGTAGCAGCCCTTATTCCAATCCACCCCGTTCAACTCATCGAAACCTGCTTCCAGCAGCAGCGTTTTATCTGGTTCCAAATCCGGCGGGCCGTCCGGCAAACCAAGGTGCAGCCGGTGCGCGGCATAGGCGGCCGCATCGGCATTGGGTATCAGCACCTCAGGGCTCAGCAGCCTGAACCCGGCCTCGCGCAACCTGGGGTCTGGCGCGGTCAATGCCACGCGGGGTGGGGCTCCATCCCAAACGGCATAAACTGCCAGCTCATCTGAAACATCCGCCAGCACCACCGCCGCCCGCAATTTATAGCGCGACAGCTTGCTCACAATTGCCGCTACCGCCGCACGTGGAGCCTCTAGCAACAGCCGCTCATCGTCATAAAAAATAAAAAAATCCGCGGCATACCGCCCCTGCGGTGTCAGCATAGCCGCCCAAACCGCCCGCCCGTGCGCCGCCTGCGCCACATCGTTCGAGACCAGCCCATTAAGAAACGCCACCCGGTCAGCCCCGGTTACCGCAATCACGCCACGATCTGGCAAATGAGCAATTTGCGCCATGCATTGATAATTGGGCGCATGGCAAGCGCAGGGCAAGCCATGCTACAGCCCTGTAACATGCGAATTTTATTTATTACCTCCTCACGGATCGGCGACGCCGTGATTTCATGCGGGATTCTGGAGCATTTGCGCCAATCTCACCCGCACGCCCGTATCACCGTTGCCTGCGGCGCGGTGGCTGAGGGCGTATTTTCCCGCCTGCCGGGGTTGGAGCAATTGATCGTTTTCGAGAAGCAACGCTTCGATCTGCATTGGCTAAAGCTGTGGACCAGACTGATCCCGTATGTCTGGGACATTGTGGTCGATGTGCGCGGCTCCGCTATGGCGTTATTACTGCTTGCCAAAAAACGCCATATGCTGCGCGGCGGCCGCCGCCCGGGGCGGCGCTATGAGCAACTCGCCACCGGCATGGGGTTTGACCCACCGCCCTTGCCAGTAACCTGGGTCGCCCCCGCGGATACAGCCAAAGCCGCCAATTTACTGCCCGATAACCCGGTTATCGGCCTTGGCCCCACCGCCAACTGGTCCGGCAAAATCTGGCCGGCGGAAAATTTCATCGCTTTGTTCAAAGCCCTTGCCACCGGCCCACTTGCTAATGCGCGCCCCGCCATCTTCGCCGGCCCTGGCGCCGCTGAACGCACCGCCGCCGCCCCGGTACTTGCAGCCCTACCCGGCGCAATCGACCTGGTGGGCTCACTCACCCTGCCGGAGGTTTCCGCCTGCCTGGGCCGCTGTGCTTTATTTGTAGGCAATGATTCCGGCCTGATGCATCTAGCTGCTGCCTCCGGCACGCCAACACTCGGGCTGTTTGGCCGCTCTCGTGCTGATGAATACGCCCCTGCTGGCCTGCACACCGCCATCGCCGTTGCCCCCGGCCCAGCCGGTGAGGCCCCCATGGAGGGCCTGACCGTTGCAGCCGCCCTGGCAGCAGCACGGCGTTTGTTATGAAAATCGCCCAGATCATGGCCGGTGCGGCCAATGGCGGTGCGGAATTATTCTATGAGCGCATGACCATTGGCCTTGCCGCGGCCGGGCAGGAGGTGCTGCCGATTATCCGTGGCCACGCCAACCGCGTCGTCCGCCTGCAAGCCTCCGGCCTCACCCTGGCTACCGCCCGTTTCGGCGGGCCGCTCGATATTTTTACCCGCCCAAAAATTCGTAGCAGCTTGCAAAATTTCAAAGCCGACATCGCCATCGCCTGGATGAGCCGCGCCGCTGCCTTCCTCCCGAAAGGTGGTTGGGTCACCGCCGGCCGCCTCGGCGGCTATTACGATCTCAAATATTTCCGCTCCTGTGAGCATCTCATCGGTAACACCCGCGGCATTACCAATTGGATCATCGCGCAAGGCGTGCCAGCCAGCCAGGTGCATTACCTGCCAAATTTTGTTGATGATTTCGCTGCCAGCGAGCCCGCCGCGCGGGCAGCATTTGGCGTGCCAGAGGATGCCAAGCTCATGCTCGGCCTTGGCCGCCTGCATCCAGTTAAAGGCTTTGATATCCTCATCCGTGCGGCAGCGTTGTTACCGGATGTGTATTGCGTCATCGCGGGGGAAGGGCCAGAGCGCGCCCGATTGGATTCTCTCATTAACCAGCTCGGCGTTGCTGAGCGCGTCAAATTGCTCGGCTGGCGCAATGATTCTGGCGCGCTGCTAAAAGCCGCTGATATTTTTGTCTCCTCCTCCCGCCATGAGCCGCTGGGCAACATGGTACTGGAAGCCTTTGCCGCGCAAACACCGGTGCTGGCGGCAAAATCTGAAGGCCCAGGCGAGGTGATTCGCAACGGAAGTGATGGTATTCTGGTCCCGATCGACGATGCCGCCGCCCTGGCGGACGCCGCCAACACCATGTTGAACGATGTTTGCCTGCGGACAAAACTAGCTCTCGGCGGGCGGCAGCGCTTTGTAAATGAATTCAGTCAAGCCACCGTCACCGCCGCCTGGCTAGAATTTCTGCACAAGGTACAGCGCTAATGTGCGGCATCGCCGGCATCATGCTCGCCCCTGGCCAGGTGCTAGATGAAACCCTGCTGGCCCGTCTCACTGCCGCCCTCGCGCATCGCGGCCCGGACGGGGCAGGGAGCTTCATCGCCGCTGATGGTGCACTCGCCCATACCCGCCTCGCCATCATTGACCTCAGCACGGGCGACCAGCCGTTATTTTCCGGCCCGCTGACCCTTATCGCCAATGGTGAGATTTATAATTTCCTTGAAATCAAGCAGGATCTTCCCGGCGGCTACAGCACCAGCAGCGACTGTGAACCACCGCTGAAACTATTCTCCCGCTGCAGTGCTAATTATACAAAGTTCCTGCGCGGCATGTACGCCATCGCGATTCATGACCGCGCTTTCCACACCCTCACACTCGCGCGCGACCCTTTTGGAATCAAGCCGCTTTATACAGTGCAAACCCCAGCCGGCATCGCCTTCGCGTCCGAGCCGCAAGCGTTGCTAGCCGCCGGTCTTGCCCCACGCAAAATTGACCATTCCAAGCTCGCCGAGCTGCTAAATCTACAATTCACCACCGGCAAACAAACTATTTTCCCAACCATTGAGCGCGTACTGCCCGGTGAAACGCTCACACTGCGCCACGGCGAAATCCAGACGGTCAATCATATTCCTGCCATTCTCTCAGGCCAAACCCCGCCCGCCACTGAGAGCGATGCGCTGGCCCGCCTCGATGAAGTTCTGCAAGACGCCGTTGATGTCCATCAGCGCAGTGATGTGCCCTATGGTATGTTCCTCTCCGGTGGCATTGATAGTTCTGCCATTCTGGCCATGATGGCGCGGTTGAATTCATCTCCCGTTCTTGCTTTCACTGCCGGCTTTGATGTGCCCGGCACCGCTGATGAACGAGACGCCGCAGCCGCCACTGCGCAATCAGTTGGTGCCCGCCATGAGCGTATCAACATTACCGAGGCCATGGTGTGGCAACATCTGCCGGAAATCATCGCCTGTATGGATGATCCGGTGGCGGATTACGCCATTATCCCCACCTGGTTTCTGGCCCGCCGCGCCCGCCAGGATGTTAAGGTCATTCTATCTGGCGAAGGTGGTGATGAGATGTTTGCAGGCTACGGTCGTTACCGCGCCGCCGCCCGGCCATTTCCGCTGGCCAAAAAAATGCGCGCCAAAGGCGTGTTTCACGGCCTTGATGTTTTGCGTCACCCGCCCAAACATTGGCGCGCTGGCATTGCCGCTGCAGAGTTTGCCATTGATGACCCTTCCGCCATCAAACGTGCCCAGCGCATTGATATACAAGATTGGCTGCCGCATGATCTACTCCTAAAACTTGATCGTTGCCTGATGGCGCATGGTATTGAAGGCCGCACGCCCTTTGTGGACAAGGAAATCGCCAAATTCGCCTTCTCACTGCCGGATAAATATCTCGTGCGTAACGGCCAGGGGAAATACCTGCTGCGCCTGTGGCTGGCCAAACATCTCCCGGCAGCCCAACCGTTTGCCAAAAAACAAGGGTTTGATGTTCCCATCGGCACCTGGATCGCCGCACAAGGTGCAATGCTGGGCGAACTGGTCGCCCAAAACCCACTCATCCAGGAGCTCGCCGCGCCTGAAAAAATTCGCGCTTTATTTGCCAGGGCGCATGAAAAGCGCGCAGGCTTCGCCGCCTGGGTGTTGTTGTTCACCGCTCTCTGGCACCGTCACCATATTCTCAACCTAGCCCCCGCGGGCGATGTTTTTTCCACTCTGAGGCAGCTATGAACTTCGATCTTCTTATCCAAAACGGCAGCATCGTTCTTCCCTGGGGGATCATTGAAGCTGACATCGGCGTGACCCAAGGCTGCATCGTGGCCATTGGCAAAAATCTCGGCGCTGCCACTGAAATTTTTGATGCCACGCATCTGCACGTGCTGCCTGGTATCATTGACCCGCATGTGCATCTGCGTGACGGTGGCCAGGGTGGCATCCCCGGCGTGGAAGACCTCCTCTCCGGTACCAAAGCTGCTGTGCTCGGCGGCGTTACCGCAGTGTTTGATATGCCCAACACCACCCCCGCTGCGGTTGATGCTGAAACGCTGATCGCCAAACGCAACTACATCAGCGGCCATGCCTATTGCGATGTCGGTATTTATGTTGGCGCTACCACAGACAATGCTGACACCATTGGCAACCTTGAAACCATTGATGGTGTTTGTGCCATCAAAGTGTTCGCAGGCTCCTCAACCGGCAATCTGCTGGTAGCCTCAGACCATGATATTGAGCGCGTGATGCGCTCCGGCCGCCGCCGTATTGCCTTTCATTCTGAAGATGAAACGCGATTGCAAGACCGCCGCAAAAGCTTCACCTCGGGTGATGCCTACGCCAACCATGCCATCTGGCGCGATGTTGAATGCGCCTTCCTGGGCACCCGCCGCATTATGGCGCTTGCCCGAAAAACCAAACGTCCCGCTCATATCCTGCATGTTTCCACCGCCGAAGAACTGGATTATCTAAAAGGCTTCCACGACATCGCCAGCGTTGAAGTGCTCCTCAATCACCTGGTACAATCCGCTCCCGATGTTTACGAGCGCCTGGGTGCCTACGGTGTGATGAACCCACCCATCCGTGATGCCCGCCATGTTGCCGCCGCCTGGGCCGCCATCGCTGATGGCACGGTTGACACCATCGGCTCTGACCACGCCCCGCATTCGCGCGCCAATAAGGAAAAACCCTGGCCTGATTGCGCCGCCGGCTTAACCGGTGTGCAAACCTTGCTGCCAATGATGTTGGAGCAAGTCCATCAGGGTAAATTATCTTTGTTGCGCCTGGTTGACCTTATGTCCGCTGGCCCCGCCCGCATCTACGGCGCGGTCAACAAAGGCCGCATCGCGGCTGGCTACGATGCTGATTTTTCCATTGTGGACCTTAAACAAACCGAAACCATTAACAACGCTGCCATGGCCAGCCAATGCGGCTGGACACCGTTCGACGGCGTTTCCGTTACTGGCTGGCCGGTAGCCACCATCGTTCGCGGCAACATTGTCATGCAGGAAGGCAGCGTTGCCAACCCAATCGGGCAGCCCATTCATTTTAACTCGTAAGTTTAGCTATTAATCGGCGTCCAATAGCGCATTGCCACCGCCAGCATCATCGCTTGCATGGCGCATACAATCGCCACGCAGCCAGGCCAGCCAAATATATGCCACACACCCGCGGGCAAAATTCCGCCAGCACTGCCGCCAATATAATAGCACATCACATACAGCCCCACGGCAGTTGACTTTGCCTCCCGCGCCGCCTGGCTTACAAACGCGGTGCCCACGGTCTGCTGCACAAACACACCAGAACAAAACATCAGCAGCCCGGCAATAATCACCCACAGCGGCCCGGCCAGCGTGACCATCAATCCCAACACCAATATCGGTGCCGCCGCCGCCATCACGCGCCGCCTTCCAAACCTATTCGCTAACCGTCCCGCCAGCGGGCTCATCACCACCCCGCCCAGATACACCACAAAAATACTGCCAAGTGCTGCCGGCCCCAGAAAATACGGCGCCCCCGCCAGCCGGAAATTCACATAAGTAAACACCGCAATCAGGCTGAACAACACCCCAAACCCCACTGCAAAAGTTGCCAGTAACCGCGGGTTCGATAAATGAACCGGGAATGATTTCAGGGCGCGCACCATCCCATACTGCGGCTTAAAACGTTGTTCCGGTCGCATCATCACCGCCACCACCATCGCCATGGTAAAGGTAATGCCTGCCACCACCAACATCGCACCGCGCCAGCCAATCACCTGCGTGGCAAAACCAGTAATCAACCGCCCGCTAAAGCCACCAGTAATCGTGCCTGCCATGTAAATTCCGGCCAGCCGCGCGGTTAGTGGCCCCTCGGTTTCATCGCCAATGTAGGCAATTGTCACTGTAAAAATAAATGGCAGCATTAACCCCTGCACAAACCGCCAGAACACAAATGTCTCGAAATTTCTGGCATTCGCTGCCAGCGCTGTGGGAATCACCAGCAGTATGGCAGCACTCAATATCAGCCGTTTGCGACCAAACCTGTCAGATATCGCCCCCACCACCGGTGCTACCATGGCTGTCGCCAATAACGGCGCTGTCACCGAAAGCCCGGTTTGCGCCTGCGGCACATGAAATGCATCAGCCAACACCGGTAAAATTGACTGCGTGCAATACATGTTGATGAAAGTGGCAATCCCGGCGGCAATCACCGCTACGTTCATTTGCCATGTGCCTGGCTTAAAATCGTCTCTCGAAAACCGTAATGACATCGCCAGGTTCTGCCAGTGCCGTAATGGAGGCGCGATACTGGGCAGGGCCCCTGCCAAAATCACGCGTTACCCCTACGTAGCCTTGCTCCGCCCGGTACGTGAAGCCTCCGGCGATGGAAATTGCGGTCAGAACAGTCATGCCCGGGCGGTATGGGTACTGGCCCGGATTATTCACCTCACCCAGCGCGTAAAACGGCCGGTATTTTGAAACCTCAACGGCCACCCCCGGCGCAAGAATCAGGTTTTTGGCTTTCAGCAAAGCGGTAATCGCATCCGCTAACTCTGACGTCGTGTCTGTGGCGGCCGGTACCAGCCCCAGCAGCGGCACATCAATCATCCCGCTATCATCAACAACAAATTGACCCGACAATTGTGGCTGGTCATAAACCCGTATTTTTAGCCCATCCCCAGCCCCCAGCCGGTAAGTACCCGTGGGCCCAGGGGGCAGTTTTGGCAAATTGGAACCATCAGCCGCCAACACAGCGCAACCGCTCACCAAAAAACCAGAAAGGGTAATAAAGTTGCGGCGTTGCAAACGACTCTCCAATCAGAGATTGTTCACAATTACCCAACTACACGTAAAAGGGAAACCCCTTATGCGGCTAACCCTGCCACCGATGCAGCTAATTTACGCAAATGATAATCAGAATCACCAAACATTTGCTCAATCATCGTCAACCGCTTGAAATAATGTCCGGCTTTATATTCCATGGTCACCCCAATGCCGCCATGCAATTGAACAGATTGCTGGCCGATAAACTTAGCAGAGCGCCCAATTTGCACCTTGGCCGCTGAAATTGCGTTACCGCGCGCCACTTCATCCGCATCATCCACGCAAAGTGCGGCATAAATCGCCATTGAACGCGCCTGTTCCAGCATCACCAGCATATCCACCGAGCGATGCTGCAACGCCTGGAACGAGCCAATGGCGACCCCAAATTGCTTGCGGGTTTTCAAATACTCAACGGTCATCTTCACCAGCGCATCCATGGCGCCCACCGCTTCGGCACAAAGCCCGGCAATCGCCTCATCCACAGCGCGCGTTAAAATCGCGTAGCCCTTGCCAACGCCACCAATCACATTGCTAACCGGCACCCGCACCGAGCCAAATGAAACCTCAGCCGCATGTTGCCCATCCTGTGTTGGGTAACCACGCCGGGAAATACCAGCACTTTTGGCATCCACTAACAGCAACGTAATGCCATCCACATCGCGCCGGTTGCCTGATGTTCGCGCCGCCACAATAAAATAATCCGCAGCCCCCCCGCCAAGCACAACGCTCTTTTCACCTTCCAGCACATATTCGGTGCCATCAAGTTTTGCGGGCATACTGACATCATTTAAATCATAACGTGACCCACGTTCAATATTTGCCAGCGCTATAATCGCCTCACCTGAGACAATATCAGCGATTTTATGATCGGCTTTACCGTATTTCAAAATCGCCCCAGCCAGCACCACGCACGCTAAATACGGCTCTACCGCCAGCGCCGTGCCCATTTCTTCCATCACAATCATGGTCTCAACTGGCCCGCCACCAAACCCACCTTGCGCCTCGGAAAAGGGCAGAGACAATATCCCAGCCTCGGCATATTCTGCCCACACCGCCGGATCATAGCCGTTGGGGTATTTTTGATATCCCTTGCGCTTTTCAAAATCGCCATAGCGCGAGGCCATCAACTTCCCCACGCTTTCTTTCAGCAACTTCTGGTCATCGGTAAAATCAAAGTCCATTACAAAACTCCTTAAAAACCCAGAATTGCCTTAGCAATAATATTGCGTTGAATTTCATTTGACCCACCGTAGATCGAAATTTTCCGCGAATTAAAATAGGTCGGCCCGGCCGAGGCCGCATAGTCTGGCCCAATCGGCGGCTCATTGGTGCGGTCCTCATCATCCATTGAGGCGGCAAACGGCAGCACATACGGCCCCATCACATCCATCATCAGCTCGGTTGTCACCTGTTGCAATTCCGAACCTTTGATTTTCAGTATCGATGAATTCGGGTCAACCTCGCCATGCCTGCCGCGCTTGCGCGCCTCGGCCAGCACCCGCAGCTGGGTAATCTCCAGCGCCTTCAACTCAATTTCCACACTCACCAGTTTTTCACGAAACCATGGTTGGTCCAGTAGCTGCGTATCACCATAGCGCTCAATTTTCGCGAGTTCCTTAATCCGCCGGATACGCTGCTTGGATACCCCAATCCGGGCAATTCCCATCCGCTCGTTGGTCAGCAAGTACTTGGCATAATCCCAACCGCGATTTTCCTGCCCCACCAAATTCTCAGCCGGCACCTTCACCTCATCAAACCACACCTCATTTACCTCACGCCCGCCATCAATCAATTGAATTGGCCGTACCGTGACCCCCGGTGTTTTCATATCCACCAGAATAAATGAGATCCCCTGCTGCTTCTTCTCCGCTTGTGGGTTGGTGCGCGCAAGCACAAAAATCCAATCGGCATATTGCGCCAAGGTCGTCCAGGTTTTCTGGCCGTTGATGATATAAAAATCGCCCTCGCGCCGCGCCGTGGTTTTCAACCCGGCCAGGTCAGACCCAGCGCCTGGCTCTGAGAATCCCTGGCACCACCAAATATCTAAATTTGCCGTCGCAGGCAGGAACTTCTTTTTTTGTTCCTCTGTCCCAAACGTCGCTATCACTGGCCCCACCATTGAGCAATTAAACTGCAAGGGTGAAGGGGCAGGGGCCTGCTGCAACTCATCCAGAAAAATATATTCCTGCATCGGCCCCCAGTTCTGCCCACCCCATTCAACCGGCCAATGCGGCACCGCCCAGCCCTTGGCATTCAACTTGCGCTGCCACTCAACAAAATCATGCTTGCCAATCTCGCGCCCCAGCACCAGCTTCTCACGCGTCTCAGGCGATAATTCCGCTGCAATAAACGCCCGCACTTCATCACGAAACGTAATTTCTTCAGCCGATAAATTCAAATCCATCACAAAATTTCCCTTATTAACCTGCGTTCAACTTTGCCGCTTCTTCAGCCAGCAATTCCTTCTTTGATAATTTCCCAACCGGTGTCTTTGGCAACGCCTCACGAAATTCCAAAGCTGACGGCATCTCGTGGCGTCCAATTTTATCACTCAAAAACGCCCGCAACTCATCCAATGAAAATTCCGCCGCTCCAGCTCTCAACTTAATAAACGCCTTCGCCGCTTGGCCGCGATACTCATCGGCTATTCCAATCACACTGCATTCCTCAACGCTGGGGTGCTCGTATATCGCATCCTCAATCATGCGCGGATAAACATTAAACCCACCTGAGATTATCATGTCCTTCTTGCGATCAACCAGATATAACATGCCATCGGCATCCATCTTGCCAATGTCACCAGTTAGAAAAAACCCATCGATGAAATCTTTTGCTGTCTCAGCTGGCTTATTATAGTAACCCTTAAATATATTCGGCCCCTTCACCCGCAACTCTCCGATTTCACCAACGCTTAACACGCGTGCCGGATCATTTAGTGCCACAACCTGCGCCTCAATTCCCGGCAAAGGCACACCAACGGAGTCTTCCCTGAAAATACCCTCCATCAAATGCCCAGCCCCGGCTGAGGCTGTTTCGGTCATTCCCCAACCGCCACCAATCCGCTTGCCCACCAGCCGTTCAAACCGTGCCGCAACTTCCACCGGTAATGGCGCTCCTCCAGAAGCCACGTGCTTCAGCGACGAAAAATCACGCTTTTCAATTCCCGGAACCGCATTCAGCGCAATCCACATGGTTGGTACGCCCGGAAAATAACTGGCGCGCTTCACCTCAATATCCCGCAAAATCGCATCAACATCAAACCGTAAATGCAACAGCAATGCTGATCCACGCTTCATTTGCCACAACAGCAACACCACCAGTGCATAAATATGAAAGAAAGGCAGCACGGCAATTACCCGCAGCTTTTTATTTTTGTCTTCCGGTGTTTGGCCCTCATAAAACTGATCATATATCGCAACCGAGGCCCCCAGCGTTGCATGCGTATGCATCGCTCCTTTAGGAAGTCCCGTGGTTCCACCTGTATATTGCAGCACCGCAAGGTCTGTGGGTACCAGCACCGGCCAAGTCTCCGGCAGTACCGCATCAAACAATGTATTGAAATTCAAAATCGCCGGATTCCCCTCCGGCACCGCCACAATCGGCAGGCCAGGGGCAGGGCCGTACACCGCATCGTCGCCTACAATCAACCGGTCAATAAACCCACCGGCCAATAATTTCTGTGCGCCCTCCAGCATCGGCCCAATATTTGTTGTTATCAAAATCCGCGCCCCACTATCGGTCAGCTTATGAACCAACTCACGCGGCGCATCCAATGGCGAGAGATGTACAACCACTCCGCCGGCCTTCAGCACCCCAAAAAAACTAAATGGATGATACGGCGTATTGGGCAAATATAACGCCACCTTCTCACCAGGCTTTAACCCCAACGCCAGTAACCCCGCGGCGGTCTGATGCACCTTGCGGCCAAACTCGGCATAGGAGATTTCAACGCCGCGATAATCAATAAACAGCCGGTGCCCATGCGCCGTTATACAATTCTGCAAATGCTCGGGCAGCGAAATTTGCGGTGGCACAATATCCCAAACCAACCCCGGCGGGTACGATGCCTCCCACGCAAATTTCCGTGCCATTACGCGGCCACCTTTACCGTTCCGCTAATATCGCCAAACTTGCCATTCGTTGCTGCCAGGTTCCTCAATAAGACTGAGGGTTGTAATCCAGCATCGCCGGTTAGCGCCGCGTAATGCTCCAGCGCCTCACAAATTACCTTAGCACCTACCAGGTCCGCATAAAAACACGGCCCGCCCTGCCAAACTGGCCAGCCATACCCGTATGCCCAAACCACATCAATATCTGAAGCCCGCACCGCAATGCCTTCTTCTAAAATCCGTGCGGCTTCGTTGATCATTGGATAAAACATCCGCTCAAAAACTTCTTGCTCCGAGATATTGCGTCGCTTTATTCCAAGTTCTTCAGCTTTCTGCGTGGCTAGAGCTATAACTTCAGGATCCGGCATTGGCACGCGCGCGCCATTTTCGTAAATATAATACCCTTTGCCAGTCTTCTGCCCAAAGCGGCCAGCCTCGCACAAAGCATCGCTAACCGGCGCTTTCACGCCGCGGCCCTTGCGTATCCGCCACCCCACATCCAGCCCGGCCAAATCCCCCATCGCATACGGCCCCATGGGAAAGCCAAATTTCAGCACCACCGCATCAACATCCTGCGGTTTCGCCCCCTCCAGCAGCAACCGCTCACATTCGGTCGAACGCCGTGCCAGCATCCGGTTTCCCACAAACCCATCGCAATTACCTACAACAACCGGTATCTTTCCCAGCAGCTTGCCAGCCGCCACCGCTGTCGCGATCGCTTCCATCGAACTATGTTTACTTCGCACAATCTCCAGCAGCTTCATCACATTCGCCGGCGAGAAAAAATGCATCCCCACCACATCCCCTGGGCGCGACGTACTTTGCGCAATCGCATCAACATCCAAGGTCGATGTGTTTGAGGCCAGCAAAGTTCCAGGCTTGGCAATTTTATCAAGCCGGCCAAAAATCTCTTTCTTCAGGGCAATTTCTTCAAACGCCGCCTCTATCACAATGTCGGTATCGGCAATCACGTCCCAATCCAACGTACCCGCAATCAGCGCCAGGCGTTTATCCATGGCGTCTTGCTGCAATGCCCCGCGCTCCACCGAAACCGCGTAAGTTTGTTTGATTCGCGCCAGCCCTTTGGTAAGAAATTCTTCAGTGGTCTCCACAATCGTTACGGGCACCCCGGCATTGGCAAAGCACATCGCAATGCCGCCCCCCATTGTGCCGCCTCCAATAACCACGGCTTTTTTAATCGCCGCGGGCTTCACACCCGCTGGCATATCCGTCACTTTTGCCGCTTCGCGCTCGGCGAAAAATATATGCCGCTGTGCCCGGCTTTGGTCACCCACTACCAATTTCATAAACAATGCGCGCTCAGCGTCCAGCCCAGCCTCGAATGGCAGCATGAACGAATTGCGCACGGCTTCCACACAGGCGGCAGGCGCATCAACGCCCACAAATTTTTTCAAAGCCGCCTTCGCCGCCGCTTCAAATGCCGCTGGGTTTTCACGCGCCGGTAAAATCTTCTCCTCGCGGTCCCGTACCTTCACCAGTGGCACGGCCTCCACCAGCACGCGCCTGGCAAATGCCACCGCCCCAGCAATAGGCTCTGTCACAATCTCATCAATAATCCCATCTGCCAGCGCTACGTTCGCCGGCACCGGCGCCCCCGCCACAATCATCGCCACCGCCTTTTGCGGCCCAACCAAACGCGGCAGTCTCTGCGTCCCGCCAGCCCCTGGCAGCAGCCCCAACTTTACCTCTGGCAGACCCATCCGCGCATCAGCACGCGCCACCCGGAAATGACACCCCAGTGCAATCTCCAGCCCACCACCCAACGCGGTGCCAAAAATTGCCGCCACCACCGGCTTAGGGCTGGTCTCTAATTGTGCAATCACCTCCTGTAACCCGGGTTGCATCAGCGGCTTACCAAATTCGGTAATATCGGCACCCGCAAAAAACGTCCGGCCCTTGCAGCCCAGCACAATCGCTTGCACCGCATTATCAGCCACCGCTTGCCGCACCGCCGCCACCAGGCCTTCCCGCACCGCATGCCCCAGAGCGTTTACCGGCGGATTATCGGCCAAAATCAGCGCAACACCGTCAGTAACGGTTAGCTCGATACATCCATTGATCTGGACCATGTTATCCTCCATTGGCATTTCAGCTTTCGGTCAGTTGAGCCGCACTTCCCGTTTACGTCAAGGTAAGTATCCGATGCCGCATTTGCAACAACGCACAGCCCTCATCGCCGCCGCCCGCAGCTTGGCGGGGCTAGGCCTCAACACCGGCACATCTGGTAATTTAAGCCTGCGCACCGACCACGGCATGCTTATCACCCCCTCCGCCATCCGCTACGACGACATCACCACCGAGATGATCGCGATGATGCCGTTGACAAGTGATTACGGCGTTTGGGAAGGCCCAAAACGCCCCTCTTCGGAATGGCGGTTCCATCTCGACATTATGCGCGCCCGGCCAGATATCGGCGCCATCGTTCATACCCATGCGCCCTATTGCACGGCGCTCGCCATGGCCAGACGGGATATTCCAGCCTGCCACTACATGGTCACCCGCTTCGGCGGCGCCGATGTTCGCTGTGCGCCCTATGCTCTGTTCGGCACTGCCGAACTATCAGCACTTGCCGTCGAAGCGCTGGAGGGTCGAACCGCCTGCTTGCTCGCTAACCACGGCCTGATAGCCACTGGCGCCACGCTCGACGCCGCGATGGGCACCGCGGTCGAGTTGGAAATGCTGGCCAAACAATATTGCCTCTCGCTCAGCATCGGCGGCCCGGTGCTGCTAACTGCGCAGGAAGTCGCCGAGGCCCAACAACAATTCGCCACAGCGTATTTACCCAATGAATAGCGCCAATGAGTAACGCCAATGCACAACATAAAGCGTAAAGCTGCCATCTATGGCCATCGCGGGGCGAGGGGCGAGTGCCCCGAAAACACCATGGCGGGCTTCGCCTATGCTCTCGCCGCGGGCGTCACCGGCTTTGAGACCGACATTTCCCTCACTGCCGATCTCATCGCGGTGCTGCACCACAACCCCAACCTTGCCGACGGCCGGCTGATCCGCGACCTGAATTTCGCCGACCTCTCTGGCATCCCCACGCTGGCGCAAGCCCTGGCGCAATTCCCTCACCTCAACTGGCTGTTGGAAATCAAAACCTTCCCGCCAACGCCCGAGAAATGCCTCGCTCCCGCGCTGATGGTGGAAAAAACCCTCAGCGCAATTGCCGCCTCCGGCATTTCGCCAGACCGCATCAGCATCCTGGCGTTCGATTGGTCAGTTCTACGCGAAGTGGCCACCCAAGCGCCCACCATCCCCCGGGTCTGCCTGACCGCCCCCGACACCGAAGCTGAACCGGCGTTATGGTGGGGCGTACCTGGTCCGGTCAGCACCCCCCAGGCGGTGGCCGACAGCGGCGCCACCGCCTGGGCCGCGCATTTTGAAACCCTAAGCGAACATAAAATTTCTGAGGCCCGCGCCCTGGGCCTTAAAATCTACAGTTGGACAGTCAACGACCCGCCGCAATATGAACGCTTGTCTCCGCTGATCGACATCATCATGACCGACTACCCAACCCGCTTTATTCCGCCGCCACATTAAACGCCCAGAAATTTGCCTGCGGCGAGGTGCGGGCAATAAACGCCCGCATTTCCGGCTGCAGCCAGCCATCTGGCCCCAGCAGCACGTTTACCGGCACAAAAAACTCATGCGCGTGCGGCACTTGATGGGTTGAAAACCCTTCGTAATCCTTCGGCCGTAATCCATACATCACCCTGATATCGCGCACCGGCACCGTAAAGCCTTCGGTCGGTGCGGTTTTCAAAAGCTGGGTGCGCTTCCAGCGCGGTGTGCCGTCGGTGGTGGCAAACTCGCCGAGCAGCCACTTCAGCGGACAAACCGCCAGCAGCGAATGCATCGATGGCGAAAAGCGCGAGCGCTTATCCAGCAAATTGGTAAACGAACCGCACACCTCGATGACAAATATATCCACATAAGGGTCGCGCTCGCTGCCACCAAAATTCATCCATAACCCATCTGGAACAGTACGCAGACGGTTGGTGCCGGGCAGCTTTAAATAAGGGTTCTCAATATCGTCATTCACCACCGGCCGGGCTTTCAACCATGCGCCACCCCACATGCCTTCATCCAGCCCAGGCGGCCGGTTCGGCCAGGCTCGTAATTTTTGCCGCACCAACGCATCCAGACTCACGATCGGCATCATTGTCTCCAGTTTCATTTCAGGTTTTATACAACCTTAACTAGAATACTGACCAAAACGACTCGAGATGCAAGATGTATTTTAGGTCAATTTGAAATTAATTTCTGGAAAACATAAAAATGAGTAATTTATAATATGTTTATAAATCAGAAACCTCGCCGCGCAACTTCCCACCGTGCCCGGATCATCCTTAGGCAGGGCCAGATAGCTGACTATAACCCTGGATTGCAATAAGCTGCCAGGAATACCCGTACTGCCCCGGTTACCACCTGCTCTATCTCCGCCTCGCTGGCGCGGAAGGCCGCGTTGGTGCGCGCCCGCATCACCAGCCTAGTCTGCGACAGGGCAAAAAACTGCTCAGCGGCAAACACCGGATCGCTCGCCTGCAATCGTTCTGCCGCCACTTGCCGCGATATCCAGCCGGCCATTTTGGCAACCATGATGTTCGGCCCGGCCTCAATGAATGCCTGCGCCAGCTCCGGAAATTTTGAGGCTTCCATTACTGCCAGCCGGTAGATCGCCATGCCGCGTGGCGAGAGCATCATCCGCAGCATGGCCCGGCAGATCCGTGCCAGTTCAGCTTCAACAGCAATCCCCTCCGGCGCGTCTTTGAAAACCTCCTGCACCAGACAATTGCAATTCTCCCGCACAATGGCCCCAAACAGGGCTTCCTTGCCGGGAAAATAATTATACAGCGTGCCCTTCGAGACATTGGCCGCCGCCGCAATCTGCGACATTGAGGCACCCTCATAACCATCGCGCATGAACACCGCCGCCGCCCCGGCTACAATCCGGTCCCGCCGCTCAGGGGAGAGCGTATCAGGGGAGTGCGTATCAGGGTCAATTTGCACCAATTCTGCCATCTCTTGATCTTGACGCTGTTTGGTGCGAAACGCAAGTTGACCGAACCGATCGGTCAGTTTGGAGAGTCAAATGAGCCAGCCACCGCAAACCCGCAGCAGGAAACCGTTTGTCATATTGTTCCTGGTGTTGGCCAGCGTCGCGGCTGCCGGACTGGTCTATTATCTCCTCAACCGCGGCTATGAAACCACTGATGATGCCCAGATCGACGGCAATATCTACCAAATATCGCCGCGCGTGGCCGGTCAGGTGGTGCAGGTACTGGTAAATGACAATCAACATGTCACCCAAGGCCAGGTTTTGGTCCAACTTGACCCGCGTGATGAGCAAGCTGCCCTGGCCAAGGCCGAGGCCGATCAGGCGCAGGCGCAGGCACAAGTGGCCGTGGCGCAGGCCAACCAAGGCCAGGCCACCGCCAATATCACCGTTGCCGACGCTTCCTTCCTGCAGGCTAAGCAGGATTATGACCGCTATCGTGCCATCAACCAGCGCGCCATCAGCCAGCAGCAACTGGATTCTGCCACCGCCACCATCAGCGCCGCCAAGGCTAAATATGATTACGCCCTCCAGCAGCAGGTCGGCGCCCAAGCTTCGGTCACCGCTGCCGAGGCTGCCCTGACAGCCGCCAATGTCGCTGTCGACAACGCCAAGCTGCAACTTTCCTACACCAGCATCACCGCGCCCGCCGCCGGCCGGATCGCCATGCGTACCGTCCGCGCCGGCAATGTCGAGGCGGCGGGTGCTGGCCTCATGGCTCTCGTCGGCGACGATGTCTGGGTCACCGCCAACTACAAGGAAACCCAGCTATCTGGCATCCATCCTGGTGAACCCGCTACCATTACTGTTGATGCCATCCCGGGCATTACTTTTAAGGCGCATGTCGATAGCATCGGGGCAGGGACCGGCGCGGTATTCAGCCTGCTGCCGTCTGAAAACGCCACCGGCAATTATGTCAAAGTCATCCAGCGCGTCCCGGTGAAGCTAGTGTTCGATGACAATCGCGCCGCTCAATTCGGCCTTGCCCCTGGACTATCAGTATTGCCCAGCATCACCATCCAGCCATGAGCGCTGTCGCCGCCCACCCGGCCGATGATCTGCCACGCTCACCGGCGGGGCCATTCAACCCCTGGTTCATCGCCGGCGTGGTGTCGCTGGCCACCTTTATGGAGGTGCTGGACACCACCATCGCCAATGTCGCGCTCACCCATATGGCCGGCTCGCTCGGCGCCAGCGAAGATGAAAGCACCTGGATTCTCACCAGCTATCTGGTGTCCAATACCGTCATCCTGCCGATCAGTGGCTGGCTCGCCAATGTTATTGGCCGCAAAAGGTTTTATCTTATCTGCGTCGCGTTGTTCACCATCAGCTCGGTCGGCTGCGCCTTCGCGACCACCTTGCCGATGATGCTGATCGCCCGGGTCTTCCAGGGCCTCGGTGGTGGCGGCCTGGCCCCGGTGACACAGTCCATGCTGGCTGACAGCTTCCCGCCGGCAAAACGCTCCCAGGCCTTCGGCGTCTTTGGTCTCACCGTCATCGCCGCCCCGGCCACCGGCCCGATCATCGGCGGCTGGCTCACCGATAATCTCTCTTGGCACTGGATCTTTCTGATCAACCTGCCGGTCGGGCTGATCGCTTTCACCCTGATCAGCGTGTTCATCTCGGAACCGGCCATCATGGTCAAGGAGCGCATCGAGCGTCTCAAAGGTGGTTTGAAGCTCGATTATGTCGGTCTGTTCCTGGTCACTGTGGGCTTTGGCATGTTGCAAATTTTTCTTGATAAATTCCAGGAAGATGATGGTTTTTCCTCGCCCTTCATCCTCACCAGCTTCATCATCGTGATCGTCTCGCTCAGTCTGCTGGCGGTGTGGGAATGGCAGCACCCTTATCCGGTGATGAACGTGCGGCTGTTCAAAATCCGTAACTTCGCCGTCGGCAATATCCTGTTATTTTTTGTCGGCTTCATTCTGCTCAGCTCGACCCAGCTTCTGCCCGAATTGACGCAAACGTTGCTGGGCTATGATTCCACCACCTCGGGTTTTGCGCTGGCGCTGGGCGGCATGTTCACCATCGGGCTGATGCCGGTGGCAGGCTACATCACCGGCCGCCATGTATCGGCAAAGCTGCTGATGGGGCTTGCCTTTATTGAGGTCGGCATCGCCTTGTTGTTGCAAAGCTCGATCTCACCGGCTGTCTCGTTTGGCTTTATTTCAACTTACCGCGTGTTGCAGGTCATCGCTTTGCCGTTCATTTTCATTCCGGTAAATTCGGTCTGCTACATCGGCGTACCGCCGAAAAATAACGGCGAGGCTTCAGCCCTCATCAATCAATCGCGCAATCTCGGTAGTTCGGTCGGCATTTCCTTCGTCAACACCATGCTTGCGTATCGGCTGCAATTTCATCACGCCCGGCTGACAGAAGCGATAACGCCGTATACCAGCCTGCACGGGCAGCGGCTTTCTCAAATCGGCCCAATGGTGCAAACTCAAGCCTCATTTTTAAGCTATTTGGATATGTTTCACCTGATTGGCATTATCGCGCTGATGCTTTGGCCCTTGGTATTTTTGTTAAAATCGCCGCCAAAATCGGCGTTATAGGAGCTTTTCTTGGTCATCTCTTTTAATTCACGGCTGCTGGTTGCCTGCCTGTTCACTACCGCGCTCAGCGGCTGTGAAGTCGGGCCGAATTTCACCAAGCCCCATGCTGCCATCCCACCGGCATACATCCAAGACCAGCCAGCCGCTGAAACCACACCTTATGTCACCGGCGATGCGGTGGACCCGAAATGGTGGGAAAGCTTCAACGACCCTGAACTGACCAAGCTGGAAACTGAGGCGGTGGCTGGCAACCTTGATTTGCAAATCGCCACCCAGCATCTGCTGGAGGCGCAAGCGCAGGCGCAAATCGCGGGCGCACCGCTATTCCCCAGCCTTAACGGCAATGGCTCCTACACCCGCGAGGCTCCCAGCAAGGAAGGTATATTCACCGCGTTTGGCTCCGGCGCTAATGGCGGTCTGGCGGGCGGCGGTATCCTGCCGCTTAACCTTTACCAGTATGGGCTGCAGTCGATATTTGACATTGATCTATGGGGCAAAAACCGCCGCGCGGTTGAGGCCGCCGTGGCAGCCGCGCAATCCTCCGAGGAAGCCCGCCGGGCCGCATTATTGAATGTCGAGGCGCAGGTCGCCAGCGCCTATATCCAGATGCGCGGCGCTGAAACCGTTCTTACCCTCACGCAGCAAAACCTTGAATCCGCAAACCAGTTGGTAAAGCTCACCAGCGAGCGTGAACAGGCGGGTCTCACCACCGCGCTCGACGTCGCCAACGCCCGCGCCACACAGGCCCAAATCGCCAGCCAGGTCTCCACCCTGATCTCCCAGCGTGATACTTATATGGGCCAGATCGGCATGCTGCTGGGCGTTACACCGGTAACGCTTCCCGCCGAGCTTGCAACACCTGCCGCCGTGCCGTTGACGCCGCCCTCAGTACCGGTCGGCCTGCCGTCTGATTTGCTCCGCCGCCGCCCCGATGTGCGCGAAGCCGAGGCCAGCCTGCATGAAGCCACTGCCGAAACCGGCGTCGCGGTTGCCAGCTTCTTCCCTGACATCTCGCTCTCCGGCTCGGTCAGCCTGCAGGCGTTGCAACTCAGCAACCTCAACGAATTCAAGGCAATTACCTATGCCGCCGGCCCGGAAATCACCATCCCGATCTTCCAGGGCGGTCAGCTCAATGGCCAGTTGAATTTGCGCAAGGCCCAGCAAAAAGAAGCCGCCATCAGCTACGCCAAAACCGTGCTGACGGCGTTTTATCAGGTCGATGTGGCGCTCGTGACCTATAATCAGGAACACGCCACGCTCGCACAACTAACCGTTGAAACCCAGCAAAGCAAAATCGCGCTCAACCTCGCCGAAGAACAGTACAAGCAGGGCCTCGCCGACTATCTGGCGGTGCTGAACGCCGAGCAAAACTTCATTGCTGCCCAGCAGGCGCAAGCGCAAGCCGTAGCACAGCTCTCCGGCGATTTGGTTACCCTGTACCAAGCGCTTGGCGGCGGCTGGGAAGGCACGTTCCCGGAGGCATCTGCCAAATAACCCCGATTACAAAATAACAGGGGGCTGCGGTGATAAACCGCAGCCCCCTTCGTCATCCCGCCCCCTCGCCATTCCCGCGCAGGCGGGAATCTCCTCACTTCATCGCAATTTGCAAATTGCTGTCGATCTTATCAAGGAAGTCCTGGGTGTTCAGCCAGGGCGCATTCTTACCGATCAACAACGCTAAATCCTTCGTCATGAAGCCAGATTCCACGGTCTCCACGCACACCCGTTCCAAGGTTTCAGCAAACGCCGTCACATCCGGCGTGCCATCAAACTGGCCGCGATAAATCAACCCACGCGTCCAGGCAAAAATACTAGCGATCGGGTTGGTGCTGGTCGGCTTGCCCTTTTGGTGGTCGCGGTAATGGCGTGTCACGGTGCCATGTGCGGCTTCGCTCTCCACCGTTTTACCATCCGGGCTCAGCAGCACTGAGGTCATCAGCCCTAAGCTGCCGAAACCCTGCGCCACAATGTCGCTTTCCACGTCGCCATCATAATTCTTGCAGGCCCATAAATACCCGCCGTTCCACTTCAGCGCGCTGGCCACCATGTCATCAATCAACCGATGCTCATAAGTTAAACCCTCGGCCTCATAACGAGCCTTGAATTCATTGTCGTAAATTTCCTGGAAGGCATCCTTGAACATGCCATCATAGGCTTTCAGGATGGTGTTTTTGGTTGACAAATACACCGGATACTTGCGCATCAACCCGTAGTTCAAACTAGCGCGGGCAAAACCCTGAATGGAGGCCAGGGTATTATGCATACCCATGGCAACACCTGGGCCTTTGAAATCATGTACATCCATCAGCATTGGCGCGCTGCCATCAGCCGGGTGGTAGGTGAGCTGCACCAAGCCGGGGCCTGGGATTTTGGTCTCGGTGGCGCGGTAAATATCGCCATAAGCATGGCGGCCAATGACAATCGGCTCAGACCAATGCGGCACCAGGCGCGGCACGTTTTTGCAAATAATCGGCTCACGGAAAATCGTGCCATCCAGCACGTTGCGAATCGTGCCATTCGGGCTGCGCCACATTTTTTTAAGGTTGAATTCCTTTACCCGCGCTTCATCAGGGGTAATGGTCGCGCATTTTACGCCCACGCCATATTGCTTGGTGGCATAGGCGGCATCCAGAGTGACTTGGTCGTTGGTTTCGTCGCGGTATTCAATCCCGAGGTCAAAGTACTTCAGGTCGATGTCGAGGTAGGGGAGAATGAGTTTTTCCTTGATGAACCCCCAGATGATCCGGGTCATCTCATCGCCGTCCATTTCAACAACCGGGGTCTTTACCTTGATTTTGGCCATATTTCAGCTCCTGAGTTATAGTTATTTCCTAATCACCATCGCCCGGCCCCACAACCCTCACGCACGCGTTAACCCTGCTTAACCCCGTCAAACCCCGCATGGACGCCATGCGCCCGGCGCGATAGAAAACCGCTTCAACCAAGGGGGCTTTCGATGAGCGGACGGATTGCGGCAAAAATTGACTGGGCGAGCGACTGGGACCGCGACGCCGCGCTGACCACCGCCCGGCTGTTGCTGGAAATCAAAGCGGTGAATTTCCGCCCCGAGGAGCCTTATACGCTCACCTCCGGCTGGAAATCTCCGGTCTATATTGATTGCCGGAAAATCATTTATTTCCCCCGGGCGAGGGCTAAAATCTGTGATCTGGCGGTTGAGAAAATCTCACGCCACATCGGCTACGAGGCCATCCAGGCGGTGGCGGGCGGCGAAACCGCTGGGATCCCGTTTGCCGCCTGGATTGCCGAGCGGATGGCAGCACCAATGGCCTATGTACGCAAACAACCCAAGGGCTTTGGCAAAAACGCCCTGATCGAGGGCGATGTGCCAGAGGGGCTGAATACCTTGCTGGTAGAGGATTTAACCACTGACGGCGGCTCAAAAATCGCCTTCGCCAAAGCGTTGCGCGACGCCGGGGCCATTTGCAACCATACTTTTGTGGTATTCTTCTACGGGGTTTTCCCCGGCAGCTTTGAGACTTTGAAGAAAATGGACATCGAACTGCATCATCTCTGCACCTGGTGGGACGTGCTGGAAGCCGCCAAGGACCGGCCATATTTCTCTGATTCCGCTTTGGCCGGGGTGCGCAAATTCCTTGAAGACCCGATGAAATGGTCTGCCGCCCACGGCGGCGTTGCCACCGCCGAGGAAGCGTTGGCGAAAAAACTGGGGAAGGGCTGAAACCTCGTCATTCCCGCCCTCCTCACGTCATTGCCGCGCTCGCACGTCATTCCCGCGCCCATCACGTCATTCCCGCGTAGGCGGGAACCTTCTAACTTTACGTTAGTCAATTCCCAAATTTCCCGTTAGCTGCAATGGCTTACGGTCAAAATGTTACACGTGTACCCAAACTAACATAGCGTCATTTCCAGTTGTAAAGCGACTCGCTCAGTATGGTTTGCAACACTTTTGCATCCACCATTTTTGGTGCCCCCGCCAGCAACCGTTGCTGCTTTAACGCTCCAGCAATAATCTCAGGAAAATCCGCCTCGCTATAGCCAAGCTCAGCAATCCCTGATGGGGCGCCAACAGTTTTCATGATATCAATCAACGCGGCCGGCAAACTCTCAGCATCAGGGTGAGTAATTTCATGCCCGCGCAGTAATGCCGCCGCATGAATATGTTTGGCGGGTGCCGCATCATAAGTATAGCGAAACGCTGCCGGCGAACTAACAATCACCGAATACCCATGCGGCACAAAGCCGTAATTACGTGAATAACCTTGCGCATGAAACACATGCTTCATGCCAGCAATTGGGTAGGCAATGGAATGGGGAATATGTACCCCCGCGGTCCCAAACCCGATGCCCGCCATGGTGGCCCCCAGCATCATGGTGCCGCGCGCTTCGGTATCATCGCCATCCGCCACCGCGCGAGCCAAAAACTGCCCGGCAAACTCAATCGCTTTCAATGACCAGATATCCGCCACCGGGTTTGAGCCTTGGTATGGCGGGCGCTCATCAGGTGAGGCTGGTTTCGGGCGTTCATTAAAGGGTTTTGAAATATAGCTCTCAATGGCATGGCAAAGCACATCCAACCCCGCGGAGGCGGTCACACCGCCTGGGGTGGAGCGCGCCAGGTCAGGGTCCACAATCGCCAGGGTTGGCCGCATATAGCGGTGTGAAATCCCGGTTTTCACATGCAGTTGCGGAATATCCAAAATCGCCACCGTGGTGGCCTCTGACCCCGAACCCGAAGTGGTGGGCAGGCAAATGAGAGGCTTGAGCGGCGAGGGGGGGTTTTGGCCGCCACCAATCGGTGGGTTAACATAATCCATAATCGCGCCGCCATGCACCGCAATCAAATTCATAATCTTGGCGGTATCAATGGTTGAACCACCGCCCAAAGCCACAAACCCATCGGCGCGGTGTTGCTTGCAAAAATCTACCGCCCGGTTGAGGGAGTCCAGGGTTGGCTCAACGCGGATATCCTCAAAGCGGGCGAAATTTACCCCGGATTTCGCGATAATAGCCTCGATTCGCTCGATCAGTCCGAATCCATGCAGTGCCGGGTCAGTGACCAATATCACGCTGGTCAGGCCAAACCGCTTTAATTCCCAGCCCAATTCCTCAGCGCTACCGGTGCCGAATTTCAACTGGGTTGCCTCGAGCGTGAAAATGCTCTCAAATTCAGACATTGCTGTTTCCCCTTGTTGCTTTTGCTTTCATCATTCAGTCAGGCAACAAGGTCAATCTTCATAGAGGTAGCTTGTTGATGTTGGATCTGATCAACCAGTTGCGGGCTGCGCTGGGCGACAAGGCTGTTCTTGCAAATACACCCGAAACCGCTCCGTTTGAGACGGACTGGCGGCGGATCTACCACAATAAATCCGTCTGCGTTGTACTGCCCGAAACCACCGCGCAAGTGGCCGCCGCAATTCGTATAGCGGCGGCGGCTGGGGTGAAGCTGGTGCCGCAAGGCGGCAACACCGGGCTGGTGGCGGGTGCTGTGCCCACCGCCGGGCCGCCACAAATTGTCATGAATTTACAACGGATGAATAAAATCCGCACCATCGATGCCACGGGTGACACCATTACAGTTGATGCTGGTGTGACCCTGCAGGCAGTGCAGGAGGCTGCGGCCAGGTCAGGGCGGTTATTCCCGGTCAGTCTGGCCGCTGAGGGCTCGGTGCAGATCGGCGGCGCGATTTCCACCAACGCCGGCGGCATCCAGGTGCTGGCCTATGGCTCAATGCGCGCTCAGGTACTGGGGCTTGAAGTGGTGCTGGCCGATGGCCGCGTCTGGGATGGGTTGCGGTTGTTGCGCAAGGACAATACCGGCTTCGATTTGAAGCAGATTTTCATCGGCGGCGAGGGCTTGCTGGGAATTATCACCGCCGCGGTGTTGCGACTGCACCCCGCGGTAACCGCGCACGCCACCGCTCTGGTGGGGGTGCCCAACATCTACGCGGCGGTGGCGTTGTTCAAAGCGTTGCAGGTGCAGGCCGGTCAGTCGGTCAGCGCGTGCGAATTTATCACGGCCGGGGCGTTGGCTCTGGGCCTGGCGCATAGCCCCGCCATCCGCCTGCCATTTACCGCGGCCAATTATGTGCTGGTGGAAATCTCCGCCCACGCACCCGGCCAGGGCGTGCAGGAAATTTTACTCTCAGTGCTTGAACCTTTGCTGGAAAGTGGCATCGCCAGCGATGTGGTGGTGGCGCAGTCCGAGCGTGAGCGGGCGGATTTATGGCGAATGCGCGAAACCTTATCGGACGGCGAACTGGCCGCCGGCGGTTCAATCAAGCATGATATCTCGGTGCCGATCAGCGATATTCCGGTGATGGTGGCGGCGGTTGAGACGCTGGTGGCACAGCGGTTTCCGGGTTTCCGGCTGAATATTTTTGGCCATCTTGGCGATGGCAATCTGCATCTGAATGTCCGCCCGCCGGCGGGTCGCACGCTGGCTGATATTGGCGCCAGTAAAGCTGCGATTACTGAGGCGGTGGAACGTCTGGCGATGGACTATGCCGGGAGCTTCAGCGCCGAGCACGGCATCGGCCAGATGCGTCTTGAAGGCATGGCGGCGCACAAATCATCGGTGGAGCTGGATTTGATGCGGGCGCTAAAGACAGCACTTGACCCGCAAGGACTGCTAAACCCCGGCAAAATGCTGCCGGAGCCATAAAACAACCGGGGCAATAATGAACCCCGGTTGTGAATTATGAAATTACTTGCCTGTCAGGGTGGCAAGATAAGCGATGACATCAGCGCGGTCACCAGCGTCCGGCAGCCCGGCATAGGGCATTTTGGTGCCGGGCACATAGCTCTGAGGGGCTGCGAGAAATTTATCCAAAGAGGCGTCATCCCAGACCAGCTTGGCACCCTTCAGAGCCGCGGAGTATTCATAGCCTGCTGCCATAGATGCGGCCGGCTTGCCATAAATCCCTGCTAGCGACGGCCCGATACCATTGGCGCCCGGTGTCACACCGTGACACATGGCACATTGGCTTTGAAATACGCCAGCACCCTTGGTGGCGTCACCCGCCGCCAGCGCCGAGCTGGCACCTGCCAGCATCAACATAGCTGTGGCCAGGCCGAATAATTTGCTCATGGATGTCATTGTTGTTTCCCTCAGTTAAAGTTTCAGAAAGCGAGCCAGATGCCGGTGAATAATGTATTATTGGCGTTCGCGCTGGCTCCCGCGCCATCATAATTGCTACTGCGGCCGCTGAAGGTTGGGAAGATGATCGCTTCAACAAAAAATTTCGCATTTGCCCAGGGCATGATTTTCGGGCCGCCGTTGTTCCATGGATAATAGTCAATCTCAGTTGTAAAACTGCTGGTGTTGGGTTTGCCGTTGGCACTACCACTATAAGCCAGGGCGTCACTGCTGCCAACAATATTGCTGTAGGTTTCGGTGATGCCGTATTTTTGGTGTAACAAATATGAAGCCGTCAGCGTTATAGTATCAAGGCTGTCATTTAAGTTGCTGCTATTCCCCGCAGCATAGGTTGCCGATAGATGCTGCCATTCATGAACATAGGCCGCCTGTAACGAGAGCGCGTATGTGGACGAGATGAACTGCAATTGTGAGTCCACCCCAAGATCGGTCATGTGGTCGGCGGGGTCGTGCGAGACGCCGCTGGGAATCGGGTTATCCTGCAGGCCGATGGCGCCAAGCTCAAATGAATTATTTGCCCAACTATGCTGCCAGGCCAGGCGGCCATAAGGAATGGCGCCCGAAATTGGGTTGTAGCCTACACCCAGTGTATGGCCGAGATTATTCGGCAGCGATTGATACACGTTAGCTTCAGCATACAAAAGGTCGCTCAGGGTGATGTTCATGGCGCCGTAAGCACCCAGGCCCATCACCTTCCCACCCAGTGAGGCCAACTGCACAGCGGCAGGCGGGCCAGCGCCTAGCGAGTCGGGCAAGAATGGGTAACCCCAGGCGGGTGGCGTATTCCATAAATCGGTTACACCGGGGTTGTTGTTGAAGGTGAAGCCGTAGAACAGCGGTTTTTTCAGAAACGTCGTCAGACGCGCCAACCGGATGTCAGTGTTGTCCCACGAAAAACTATGGCCAATGCCGTTATAAGTGGCCTGGATGAACGCGCCCAACCCAATTTTTGCATCAAGCGCGCCACCGTAAAAGATACTGGTTTGCTGGACTGACCAGGCGTTGTTGGAGGGATAATTAGGCGCCAGCCCTCCCGGCACTTTGTTTTGCACATGGGTGAAGCCGATTTGCGACATCAAGGCCAGATTCTTGAAATCCGGGAACATGCCGCCTGCGACATAACCTTCTAGTTTGAACTCCCGCCCGTACGGGGTGAGTTGGGGAAAGCCGATATGGCAGGCCGAACAAGGCTCACCTGTTTGTGCGGCAAAAGCCGGGATGGCATGGGCGGCATTGGTATCTGCAAGGTATCCCGTGAGGGCGAGGGCCACAACGGTCCAGGGCAGGCGTGTAATTGAGACTCTGGCCATTATTTTGCTCCATTTAATTTCATAGCCGCCAATACCGGCAAAAACCCAACATCTTCATTGATATAGATCAATAGTTGCAGAATTTCGCTACTAACGGCCGCCCTGGAGATAACTCAGGCGCTGACCCGGTTGCGGCCGGCGGTTTTGGCCCGGTACAAGGCCGTGTCAGCATGTTCGATCAGGGTATCGCCGCTGATCGGATGGGACAGATGCGTGTAAACCCCGATACTGGCTGTAATAATGCCGAATGGTGAACCTGGGTTCGCGTGCTGCAGATCGGTGATGGCGGCCAGCACCCGCTCGGCGACTTCAACCGCGCGCACTCCATCGGTGCCCGGCAAAATGAGCAAAAACTCGTCCCCACCATAGCGGATTAAAATATCGCTCTTACCGCGCAGATTATTGCGGATGGTGTCAGCGACCACCCGCAGGCAATGGTCGCCCCGCAAATGACCAAGCTGATCATTGAGAGATTTGAATTTATCGATATCGATCATGCAGATGCTGAGCGGGATCAGGTTCTTGGTGGT
>JAQNCT010000062.1 GCA_029077825.1 Acidocella sp.
CATCCTTGAGCGTGACCTTGACCGCGCCGCCTTTGGCCAGCTTGCCGAACAGCAGTTCTTCGGCGAGCGGCTTCTTGATCAGTTCCTGGATGACGCGCGCCAATGGACGTGCCCCATACAGTGGCTCGTACCCGCGTTCGGCCAGATATTCCTTAGCCGCCGAGGAAAGCTCAATTGTTACGTTGCGATCAGCGAGTTGTGCTTCCAACTGCATGACAAACTTCTCAACAACGCGGCCCACGATTTCCGGCGTGAGGGCGGCAAATGGAATCACCGCGTCCAGACGATTGCGGAATTCCGGCGTGAACATCCGCTTGATCGCCTCTTCATCTTCACCCACCCGCACTTCACGGCCAAACCCAATACCAGCTTTCGCCATATCAGCAGCACCAGCATTAGTGGTCATGATGAGAATGACGTTACGGAAGTCAATTTTTTTGCCGTTATGGTCAGTAAGCTTACCGTGGTCCATAATTTGCAGCAAAATATTGAACAAATCCGGGTGCGCTTTTTCAATTTCATCAAGCAGCAGCACGCAATGCGGGTGCTGGTCAATCGCATCAGTCAACATGCCACCCTGGTCAAACCCAACATAGCCAGGCGGTGCACCAATCAGGCGTGATACTGAATGGCGTTCCATATATTCGCTCATATCGAAGCGAACCAGTTCAATACCAAGTGTTGAGGATAGCTGCCGCGCAACCTCGGTTTTACCAACGCCGGTGGGGCCGGAGAACAAATAATTACCAATCGGCTTTTCAGAGTCCCGCAAACCAGCACGTGAGAGTTTCATCGCCGCTGAAAGCGCTTCAATGGCGCCATTTTGGCCAAACACCATCGACTTCAAATCGCGCTCCAAAGTCCGCAGTACTTCCTTATCATCAGCCGAGACTGACTTGGGCGGGATGCGGGCAATTTTAGAGACCATCTCCTCGATGTCCTTGAGCGTCACGGTTTTACGCCGCTTGCCTTCAGGTTGCAGCATCCGTGCCGCACCGGCTTCATCGATCACATCAATCGCTTTGTCCGGCAGTTTACGATCATTGATGTATTTAGCAGCCAGTTCGACCGCACCTCTGATCGCATCATCAGTGTAACGTACCTTGTGATGCTTCTCATAAGCGGTTTTCAAACCACGCAGGATTTTCACGGCATCTTCAACCGATGGCTCATTCACATCAATTTTCTGGAAACGCCGTACCAGCGCGCGGTCTTTCTCGAAGTAATTGCGAAATTCCTTGTAGGTGGTGGAGCCGATGCAACGCAGCGTGCCCTGTGCCAAGGCGGGCTTGAGCAAATTTGAAGCATCCATGGCACCACCGGAAGTAGCGCCCGCACCGATGACGGTGTGGATTTCGTCGATGAATAAAATCGCTCCTGGCGAATTTTCCATCTCGGTCACAACCGCTTTCAAGCGTTCCTCAAAATCACCGCGATAGCGCGTACCAGCCAGCAAGGCACCCATATCGAGCGCATAGATGGTGCATTTGGCCAGCACTTCTGGAACATCATTATCAACGATGCGCTTGGCCAATCCTTCGGCGATGGCTGTTTTGCCCACGCCAGGGTCGCCGACGTATAACGGGTTGTTCTTGGTGCGGCGGCAGAGAATTTGAATGGTGCGCTCAATTTCGTGCTCGCGGCCGATCAACGGGTCGATCTTCCCGGCTACAGCCTTTTTGTTCAAATTCACGCAATAGGTAGAAAGCGCATCCTGACCACGCTTGGCGGTTTTTTCCTCGCGTTCGGCTTCTGGTTGGTCAGCCGATCCAGTGGGCGTGCGCGGCGCAGACTTGCCCGGCGATTTTGCGATGCCATGCGAGATGAAATTCACCGCATCCAGCCTGGTCATGTCCTGCAGTTGCAGAAAATACACCGCATGGCTCTCACGCTCACTGAACAAAGCCACCAACACATTGGCACCAGTTACTTCATCGCGGCCGGAGGATTGCACATGGATGGCAGCACGCTGCACCACCCGTTGAAAGCCGGCGGTTGGTTTTGGGTCGCCGGTGCGGTCAGTTGCTAACCCCGCCAAATCCTTGTCGAGAAACTCGGTCAGGTCTTTTTTGATTTTGTCGTTATCAACGCCGCAGGCCCGCAAAACAGTAATGGCGTCGGAGTCATCAATCAGACCCAGCAGCAAATGCTCCAGGGTGGCGTATTCATGCTTGCGGTCAGCCGCCAGCGTGAGTGCGCGATGCAAAGTCTGTTCAAGATTCCTGGAAAGCATGGATCTAAACCGTTCCTTCACGCCGAACTACGGCGCTCTCATCCCCGGGCGTCAAAATGGCCTGCCCAGCCCGGCCAAGTTATGCGACAAAGATGAAGTCAACCTCAACTCTTTCCCGCACTTTTAGACTATAGGGCGCTGTCATAGCGCCGCAATATAAATAAGTGGTGATCCTGGACGAACTTGTCAGGGGCACGCTTATCTCATTCTTTCTCAATGGTGCATTGCAGAGGATGCTGGTTCTGCCGCGCCAGGTCCATTACCTGCGTTACCTTGGTTTCGGCGACCTCATAAGTATAAACTCCGCACACCCCGACTCCGCGGCGATGCACGTGCAGCATAATCTGCGTCGCCTGATCGCGCGACTTCTGGAAAAAACGCTCCAGCACATGCACGACAAACTCCATCGGCGTGTAGTCGTCGTTCAGCATCAGAACCTTATACATGGTCGGCTTGCGGGTCTTGGGCCGTGGCTTGACCACCACACCAGTGGTTGGGCTGTCGGAGCCTTTACGCTTATCATTGTCACTCATACCCTTATCCTGTCGCTTATTTCAGGCAATGCAAGGGGGGACCACCCCGGACTGCAATAAATATAATATTGAACATCTGGCTGGGTATGGAAGTGTATCCGGCATAGAGTCCCGGAAAAACGCCCCCCGGACGCAAAAGGCCCGGACCTTGAGGTCCGGGCCTTTGCCGATCGTCAGATTTGACGAATTAGTGGCTCTTGCCGAATTTTTCGACGGCCAGGGTCAGGCGAGCGGTCAACGGCGCAACGGCCTGTTCGGCCAGCTTCACAGACGCGTCGGTGATCTTGCTGGTTTCAGCAACTGCCTTCTCGAGCGAAGCCTTGGCGAAGCCGGATTGCAGATCAACAGCTTCCTTGACCGACTTCACACCCATCAGGGTTTTGGTGAAGCTGGTGGATTCCTCAAACGCAGACTTGCTCTGGGCGCTGAGGTGCTTTGAGAGGTCCTGCAGGCCAGCAGTGAAAATCTGCGAGGCCTTCATAAATGCTTCAACATTGCCTTGGCTAAAGGCAACCATTTCTTCAGCAGACTTCATGGCTTTTTCAACACTTTCCTTCATTTTGACTTGCTGAGACTCGAAACCCTTGGAAGCCTTCTCCATGCCTTCCTTCATCGCGGAAAGGGTCTTATCAAAGCCCTTCGCAGCAGCGGCAGCGGATTCGTTAAGCGTTTCAGCAGTGGAATCAACAACTGCGGTGGTAGCGGCTTTGGACTTGGTGGTGCTCATGATAGGCAAACTCCTGGTTAGGACATGATTTTAAAACCTCTGCACCAGCCCCAACACGGCGAGCGAAAACGGTATATACCGCAGTGCAGCAATTTCTCTCTAGGCCAATGAAATCAACAGGTCAAGTAAATTGTTGCATCGCACAAAATATTAAAAAGCTCGTAATCTCTGGAATTATCTTAAGATGTGCCCACTAAGTCTTTGGCTTTTTACGACTTTTAGTTATTTTGGCTGGACAGGCGCCGCCCAGCTTGTGTAATGCAATTCATAAAATTGTAGGATCGCACATAATGTTCATGGCTAAGAGGCATTTGAGGTCTTTCATTCAATGCATCGCAGCAGCGAGTGCTTGCGTATTTGCCGCCGGTTTGCTGGCGGCCCCGGCCGCCCAGGCCCGCATTGATCAAAGCCACGCTGCCCCCACCACAAACGGCGTTTATGGGCCAACCTCACCCGGCACCAGCAGCATTTTGATCGATGCCGCTACTGGCCGCGTGTTGACTGCCTCAGGTGCTGATATCCCGCGCTACCCGGCCAGCCTGACCAAGCTGATGACTCTCGACCTCGCCTTCCAGGCGCTGCGCGACGGGCACATGACCCTCGACACGCCAATCTCGATCTCCGATCATGCCGCCAGCGTGCAACCGGTAAAGCTGGGGCTGGCCCCCGGCTCGACCATTACGGTCCGGCAGGCGATTTTGGCGATGACCACCATGTCCGCCAATGACGCCGCCACCGCACTCGGCGAATATCTCGGCGGCGGCTCCGAGGTGCGATGCAGCGAAATGATGACCCAGCGGGCGCACGCGCTCGGCATGGCTCAAACTCGATTCTACAACGCCTCCGGCCTGCCCAACCCGTATCAGGTGTCCACAGCGCGTGATCTCGCCATTCTCGCGCGCGATATCGTCATCACCTACCCGCAGGACCAACAGTTCTTTGAGGTTCAAAAATTCGACCTCGATGGCCACACAATTTACAGCAACAACACGATGCTCAAAACCTACCCCGGCGTCACCGGCATGAAGACCGGCTATACGGTTCTGGCGCGGCATAATCTGGTCACCAGCGCGCAGCGTGATGGCCGGACCTTGATCGGGGTGGAGCTGCACGAACCATCATGGGGCGCCACTTACCAGCAAATGACCGCGATGCTGGATAGCGGTTTCGATCATTCCCAGCCTGCCACCGTTGCAGTCAATCTGCCGCCTGCGTCCGCTCCAGTTACTCACGCGGTGCCATCCTTCATCGCCTCAGCCGATGCGGCCACTGTCCGCCCGCTACCCGCCCCGGCCGTCAGGTCGAAGCCGCATGAAGCACCAACAAAACTGGCATCCAACCGGCCAGCGTCAACAAGTGCAAGTTGGACCGCCGAGGTTGGCTCGTACAAATACATGAACAGTGCCCGTGCTCAAGCGCTAGCAGTGCGCAAGTTGCGCGGCGAAGGTATCGCCCGCGTGGCCCGCATTGAGGTTCACGGCAAGGTCACCTGGGCGGCACAGCTTATCGGACTATCGCATGAGGCTGCTCATGCCACCTGCACCCAGCTTTCAGCTCACGGCGCGTCCTGTGTCATTATTCCGCCGCAAGCTGACCATCTGGCCGCGCGTACCATGTCGGATGGCTAACCAAAGCAACTAATTTGGTATTTGTGCGCCGCACGCTTATGTGACTATGCCATGTTCATCTCGAATTTCGCGGCTCTCCTGACCACCGCCGTCGGCAGCAAGCCGCTGCAGGCCGCAACGATCATCGGCGGCACCTTCATTCTGGAAGATGCTGCCACCCTGCTGGCTGCCATGCAGGTAGCGGCGGGGGTACTGTCGTTACCTTTGGCACTTGGAGCACTTTACGCGGGAATCGTGCTGGGTGACTTGGGGTTATATTTGCTTGGTTTCCTGTCAGCCAAACATGCTTGGGCCAAACGCTTGGTGCCGCCGCGGCGCAAGGACATTGGTCATAACTGGGTCAGCCAGCGGGTTATTCCACTGGTCATCGTCAGCCGCTTTGTGCCTGGTCTGCGCTTGCCCACCTACACCACCATGGGTTTTTTACGTGCCCCGTTACAAAAATTTACCATCGCCGCCATTGGCGCCACCCTGGTTTGGACATCATGTCTATTCTTTCTAAGCTTGAAGCTCGGCACATTGCTCATGGGTTTTATCGGCATCTGGCGGTGGGCCGGGCTTGGGGTGTTTTGCGTTGTTCTTATTCTGGTCGGACGGCTTGCGGCACGGTTATACAATCATAGGAGCTCTTTATGAGCGAGACATCGCTCGCCGCTACGTTGCGTCACTGGATATTGCCCGCAACAACTGGCGGTACCCGGCGCACGCGCTCACCGGTTTCGTTTTTTGAATTCTGGCCGGGCTGGCTGTTTTACGCGCCGGTGGTGGTGTTTTGGGTGCTTAACGCCATTCGCTATCGCAGCGTAACCCTGCCCGCCCTCGCCAACCCGCGTATCAATGGCGGCGGTATTTGCGGTGAATCAAAAAATGACATTTTGGCGCTGGCAGGTTCCATTGCCAAGCCCTGGATCGCTGATTTCGCCGGCATGACCACCAATGGGCATAACGATGGTAATGATTTGGCGTTAGCGCACGCCGCCATGGCGAGTGCCAATTTGAAATACCCGATCGTCGTGAAGCCTGATATCGGTTGCAACGGAGTCGGCGTGCGGGTGGTGCAGCATGATGGCGAATTGGCCAGCTATCTGGCCGCCTTCCCCCGTGCCACCAGCCTGCAACTGCAAACCCTGGTTACCATGCCGGGCGAAGCCGGGATTTTTTATATCCGCCACCCGGGCGAAACATCTGGCCGCATCACTTCAGTTACCTTGAAATTTCCGCCCACTGTTGTTGGTGATGGTGTCAACTCCATCAACGGCTTAATCGCGGCTGACCAACGGCTTGCCGCGGTTTCAAAACTGCTGCTGCCCAAGCTCGGCCCAAAGGCTGAGCACGTGCCCGCACTTGGCGAGAGGGTGCAGCTGGTATTTGTTGGCAACCATTGCCGGGGTTCCACCTTCAAAAGCGCGATTGATATTGTTACCCCCGCTTTGACCGCCCGGATTGATGCCATTGTGAAAGATATGCCGGATTTATATTTCTCCCGCATCGACCTGCGATATGACACGTTGGAGGACTTGCGGGCCGGGAAGAATTTCAAAATCATTGAATTTAACGGCAGCGGCTCAGAAGCCACCGACATCTGGGACCCGGAAATGACCCTGATGGCGGCTTATAAAACGCAATTTTTTCATTACGGCCAATCCTTCAAGATCGGCAACGCCATCCGCGCGCAGGGGCTTAAAACCATCGGGTTACCCAAATTATTCAACCTCTGGCGTTACCAAAAGCGCCTGATGGCAGCTTACCCGGCCAACGATTAGAAGCACCTTTACGCCCGCGGATGTGAAGCCCGCCAGACGCTCATGAGTTGGTCGGTGTCGACATCAGTATAGCGCTGGGTGGTTGAGAGGCTGGCGTGGCCTAAAAGTTCCTGGATCGAACGCAAATCCGCCCCGCCTGAAAGTAAATGAGTGGCAAATGAGTGGCGCAACGCATGCGGGGTGGCATGCTCGGGCAGGCCATTGAGGCGGCGAAAATCACGCAGGGTTTTTTGTACCACCCCGGCATTCAGGCGGTTGCCGCGCGCGCCTAGAAATAGCGCTTCACCAGCGCCTGGGTTGGGGTGCAGCTTCACATAGCTGGCGAGTGCGGCATAAACCGCCGGCAAAAGCGGCACAATGCGCTGCTTATTGCCCTTACCAGTAACCCGCAGCGGGTTACCCGGCGCTGGTAAATCACCAACATTCAGGCTCAACGCCTCATTGATGCGCAAGCCCGCCCCATACAGCAGGAACATAAAGGCTGCATCACGCGCCTGAATGCCGGGGGTGTTGGTAGCTTCAGCAATGTCAGAGGTAATGAGCGCGGCATCAGCCTGTGACAATGCACGCGGTAGGGGGCGCTTGGCACGCGGCCTGCTGATGAGGGAGAGCGCGGTACTTTCAATGCCATGGCGCTTGTGCAGATACTTAAAAAACGTCGCAATCGCAGAGAGTTTTTTGGCGCGTGTGGCATTCCCCACCCCGGCTTTGGCCGCCTGCGCCAGCCAGGCGCGGATATCCGCAGCGCGTAGCGCTTGCAGTGTCTCGGCAGTAGGCTCACCGCCGGTATGGTGGGTTAAAAACCCCAGAAAAGCGGCGATGTCGCGCCCGTAGGTTTCCACGGTCTTGGGCGCGGCCCGGCGTTCCCCCCCCAGCCAGGCGAGGAATTTAACCCGCAGCGACTCTGCGGCTTCAGCCAATCGTCTGCCCAGTTTTAGCCCAATCAGCCAGGAAAGCTGCCAAGCCGCTACTGGTCAGAGGGTGGTGATAAAGCTGGCGAATAACGCTGGGCGGAATGGTAGCGACATCGGCGCCGATTTTGGCAGCTTCGATCAGGTGGATCGGGTTGCGGACGGAAGCCACCAGGACCTCGGTGCGGATGGCCGGGTAATTATTATAAATCTGTACGATGTCAGCGATCAGATCCATGCCGTTCTGGCCGATATCATCCAGCCTTCCCACAAACGGCGAAATGAAGCTGGCACCCGCCTTGGCGGCCAGCAACGCCTGTGCCGCTGAAAAACACAGCGTAACATTCACCATCGTGCCCTCTTGGGAGAGCGCGTAACAGGCTTTCAAACCATCAGGCGTTAGCGGCACTTTGATGGTAACATTCGGCGCAATCGCTTTCAGCACCGCAGCTTCTTTCAGCATCGCGCTATATTCCGTAGCGGTAACCTCTGCACTCACGGGGCCTGGAACGATGGCGCAAATCTCAGCGATAACCTCAGTAATTTTGCGACCCGACTTGGCGATCAGTGAGGGGTTGGTGGTTACACCGTCAAGCAGCCCGGTAGCGGCAAGCTCACGAATTTCGGCAATTTCGGCAGTATCAACAAAGAACTTCATTTTGCGGCTCCCAGCGGGATTAAGTGTATGACATGGCTTAAACCATGAGTGCTCCGAGTCCTACCCGTGTAAGTGTTTTGCTGCCCCTCCCGTTTGAGGCACCCTTTACCTATGTGGCACCAGCCCCGCTGGCTCTGGGTGCCGTGGTGCTTGTGCCGTTGGGGCCGCGTTTGGTGGTGGGTGCAGTGTGGGATGACGCACCAAACATGCAGGTAAACGCCAAGCCGGTGGCCCAAGTGCTGGATTTTCCCCCGCTGCCCGAAGCGCTGCGCCAGTTTATGGATTGGGTGGCGCATTATACCCTCTCAAAACGCGGGGATGTATTGGCGCTGGGGTTAAAAGCCAGCCTGCTGGCTGAACCCAAGCGCCGCATAAAGAATTTTAGCTTTGGCGGCGCTGATTTTTCCCAGGCGGGGCCGGATTTGTCAGCTGACCAGGCACAGGCAGCGGCGGCACTGCGGGCCAACGTAGCAACGGGGAAATTTGGCGTTACTTTGCTCGATGGGGTGACCGGCTCAGGCAAGACCGAAGTGTATCTGGAGGCCGTGGCAGCTTGCCTGGCGGCGGGCAGACAAGCGCTGGTGCTGCTGCCGGAAATCGCGCTTTCAGTACAGTTTTTGCAGCGCTTTGAAAAACGCTTCGGCGCAGCCCCGGCGGTTTGGCATTCAGAACTCACCCCGGCGGTGCGGCGTGAAACCTTTCGCGCGGTGGCGCAAGGCCGCGCCACTGTGGTGGTAGGGGCACGCTCAGCGTTGTTTCTGCCGTTCCCTGAGCTTGGGCTGATTGTGGTGGATGAGGAGCATGAAAACGCCTTCAAACAGGAAGATGGCGTGATGTACCATGCGCGCGACATGGCGGTGGTGCGGGCCAAATTATCAGCCGCACCCTGCGTGCTTTGTTCCGCCACACCAAGCCTGGAGAGTGTGGAAAATGCCGCGAGCGGGCGTTACGCGCGGCTGGATTTGCCAGCCCGCCATGGCGGCGCCCAACTGCCAAAAGTTATCGCCCTGGATATGCGAGCAAACCCGCCCGAGCGTGGGAAATTCATCAGCCCCATGCTCGTGCAGGCAATGCGCGATACAATGGCGCGCGGTGAGCAGTGCATGTTGTTCCTCAACCGCCGCGGCTACGCACCACTAACATTATGCCGCCAGTGCGGGCACCGGATGGCCTGCCCGAATTGTTCCGCCTGGCTGGTAGAACATAAAAGCCACAAACGGCTGATTTGTCATCATTGTGATTACCACACGAATACGCCCGCTACCTGCCCCGCCTGTACGGCGAGGGATAGTTTTGCCGCCATCGGCCCGGGAGTGGAACGGATAGCCGAAGAAGTACGCGAGGTTTTTCCCCAAGCGCGAGTATTGATGATGGCCTCGGATGTGATTGCCGGACCGAAACAGGCCGCCGAGGCAGCGCGGATGATTTCTGAGCGTGAGATTGATATTATTATCGGCACCCAGATGGTGGCAAAGGGCTGGCATTTTCCCGCATTGACTTTGGTGGGGGTGGTGGATGCTGATTTAGGGTTGGCAGGGGGTGACCTGCGGGCTGGCGAACGTACCGTGCAAATGCTGCACCAGGTAGCCGGCCGCGCCGGGCGCGCCCAGGCACCGGGGGTGGTGGTATTGCAAAGCTACGCGCCTGAGCACCCGGTAATGGCAGCGTTACTCTCGGGTGATTTGAGCGCGTTCATGGCGCAGGAGGCTTTGCAACGCTGCCCTGGGCATTGGCCGCCATTTGGCAGGTTGGTAGCCCTTATTATAAGCGGGCCAGATGAAAAACTAACTGACCAAACTGCCCGCGCTCTGGCGCGTTCCGCCCCGGCTGGCGCTGGGATTGAAACCTTGGGTCCCGCCCCTGCGCCATTTGCAATGTTACGCGGCCGCCACCGGCGGCGGCTGTTGTTGAAAGCAGCACGGCATATTGATGTGCAAAGCCTAGCGCGCGATTGGCTGGCACGGACTGAAATACCGCGCAATGTGCGCGTAGATGTGGATGTGGACCCGGTCTCGTTTATGTGAACCGCTAAAAACCAGTCAAACACTTAAAACCTATGCAGGCACCGCACACAGTCGCCGCACACAGCCACCGCACACAGCACAGCGGCGGCTTGCAGGCTGGCAGCCAGGTTTCAGTGGTCAGCCCGCTTGGCTGAAACTGAATCGACCATTGCCTGAGCGGATATCAGCCTGTCACTGGCTTCAAGGTAGGCGCTGGAATCAGCAATGTTGATAGCGGCATAATGCGCTTGCGCCGCCACCAGTGCCTCAGCGGCTTTGCCAGGGTCAAGCTCAGACTGGCGGGTGATGGTGTCAGCTAATACTGAGCAATGCGCCTCGGTTACTTCCGCAAAGCCACCGGAGACAAAAAACCGCTCAGTGATTTTGCCGTTTTCATACAAATCCACCAGCCCACCGCGCAAACCAGTGATAAGCTTGGAATGGCCCGGCAAAATACCAAGGTCACCCTCAGTGCCGGGAATAACAACCATATCCACCTGCTTGGAGAGCAGCAGTTTTGCGGGGCTGATGATCTCTAAGGTGATAGGCATCGTATTTTAGGCTTTCGCTGACATGGATTCAGCCTTCGCCACCGCATCCTCAATGGTGCCAACCATGTAGAACGCGGCTTCCGGAAGATGGTCATACTCGCCGGCCACAATGCCTTTGAAGCTGCGAATGGTGTCTTCAACCTTCACGAAAACGCCGGGCGAGCCAGTGAACACTTCAGCCACATGGAAAGGCTGCGACAGGAAACGCTCAATTTTACGGGCGCGCGCCACGGTTAGTTTATCATCCTCGGAGAGCTCATCCATACCCAGAATGGCGATAATGTCCTGCAAGGATTTATAGGTTTGCAGAATTTTCTGCACATCGCGCGCCACCTGATAATGCTCCTCACCCACAATGCGCGGGTCAAGCGAGCGTGAGGTAGAATCCAACGGGTCAACCGCCGGATAGATGCCTTTTTCAGAAATCGCACGGTTCAAAACAGTGGTGGCATCCA
>JAQNCT010000063.1 GCA_029077825.1 Acidocella sp.
TTCTTCCTGGTATTCGTCACTGAAACCCCTTGGCTCAACGCCAGTTTAGGGGCAGGATTCTATCTAAGCTACCTGTCCAGTTTCCGGGGGCCACCTCAGGTTGATCGCAAAAGCAGCTATTGCACGGGCGCTCAACCTTAAATCTGAAGGTGGTAGTGCCTTTTTGCGGACAATTACCCGCAAGGGGGTACGATCTGCAATTAGCGAAGAATTATGGAAAACCATAGATAATCCTATATTTTTCAATTACTTAGATACCGATTTGGTGGACAGTCAAAGCGGTACGGCTGACGGATATGAAGCCACAACTTTAATCGAAGTTTGTGATGCGCTGTTGCAAGCAAAAATGGATAAATTGCTCAAGCCGTCCCAGGCATTTCTTGCTGTGCAGGCGGAAATAATAATTCGGTCCGCAGCCAAGTTGGGAATTATAGCTCTCGTAGATGCAGCCACTGGATACATCGAAGACGTTCACAAAGAAGAATATCTCAAGAAGTGGAAAGACTTTGTAACCTCAGAATTTCGGCAATGGGAAGCCGCCGAATTTCCAAACCAATTCGCGGACATGATTTACAAAATTTATGGACTAAAACGAAAAGACCCGACATCCTTTAAGCATCCGCAGTTTTTTGGGTGGTTCACAAAGAAATACATTTATCACCCTCTGGCCAACAGCCGGGGGGCTATCCTTGACCTTTTAGACGAAGCCAATCCTGTTGTTTATGCGGGCGGTTCCAGACGGTACAAGCTGCACCAATTCTTAAGTGAAGAAATTGGTCTCCCCGCCTTACGTCAACATCTTTGGCAAACTATCGGTATCGGAAATTCGTCCCGTGACAAGACTGATTTTGAACGCGCTTTCTACAGGGCGTTTCCGGAAGCAATCCCAAAACAAGCCCCAGATCAATTTGATTTCTTTGATCAACTGAACAAAAAATCTTGACGCTAAGCATAAAAGTTCATATAACATGAGTATGAACAAGCTCTCCCCTGCTAAACGCGTCCAAATCCTCTCCATGCTGGTGGAAGGCTCTTCAATGCGTTCAATCAGCCGAGTGGTTGACGTGAGCATCAACACGGTTGCGAAGACCCTGGCCGATGCCGGTGAAGCTTGCATTGCCCATCACGATGAGATGGTCCGTGGCGTCAAAGCCAAGCGCATCCAGTGCGATGAGATTTGGTCCTTCGTCTATGCGAAGAAGCGCAACGTTGAGACCGCCAAAGCTGCCCCAGAAGGCGCTGGCGATGCTTGGACGTGGACCGCCATTGATGCCGATAGCAAGCTAATCGTATCCTATCTGGTGGCAAAGCGCGATGCGCCGTCTGCCCATGTGTTCATGCAGGACGTTGCTGACCGGCTGGCGAACCGGGTGCAGCTCACTACAGACGCGCTAAAATCTTACCTTGATGCCGTAGAGGATGCCTTCGGCGGCGATATCGACTACGCCAAGTTGGTGAAGCTGTACGGCGAAGGCCCAGCATCAGCGGGCCGCTACAGCCCGGCCGTCTGCACTGGCGCGATTAAGGAACGCATGATGGGAGCGCCTGATCCGAAGCATGTTTCAACCTCGTACGTTGAGCGCCAGAACCTCACCATGCGCATGTCGATGCGCCGCTTCACCCGGCTAACCAACGGGTTCAGCAAGAAAATCGAAAGCCACGAACACGCCATCGCGCTTTACTTTACGTTCTACAACTTCGCCCGTATGCACAAAACCTTGCGCTGCTCGCCCGCGATGGCAGCCGGTTTGACCACAACGCTCTGGAGCATGGAGGACATTATCGCCCTGATCGACGCCCGTGCTGCTAAACCGAACCGCCCGGCTGTTTACAAAAAATCTGCCCCGGAAGAGATTTCAAACTGAGACACTACCAATTATAGCGGTTCTTTGGGCACCGGCACGGGCAGCCTGACCGAGAATTTGACCCTGACTGTGACCCCTTCATCCGCTGTGACGCCGCCTGTAGTGGTGCCGCCTGTAGTAGTGCCGCCGGTTGTGACCCCTCCTGTGGTGACGCCGCCGGTTGTGATCCCACCGGTGGTTTTGCCAGGGACTGTGAGCATTGATGCGGTGACGCTGGACCAGGGCAACCCGGTGGTGGGCCCAAAGGGTGGTGGCGGCACGCTGCAACTGACAGGTGGCGGGGTGTTTGACCTTTCAACTCCGGACAGCATTACCAATATCGCCACCATTAACGCACAGGAAGGCACGGGGGCTTCTGCTCAGACTGTTTACCTTACCGATGGCACCAAATTTGCGGTGAATGTGCAGGCTGACAGCAACAGCCTGACGCCGCAGACCTCAGGCATTGTGATTTATGGTGCTGAGAATGCTGATATTATTACCGCGGGGGTCGGGCATGATATAGTGTATCTGGCGGGTAGCGAGTCTCTGACCGGCGGCAGCGGTGTGGCCAATGTGCATATTACCGGCGATACCGCCAATAATGTGATTGGCAGCGGCAGCGGTAGCATTAACCTAGTGGTGGATGGCGGCGGCGAGGTAAAGCTAGGCGCGAATGTGACCAAGGCCAGCAGCGTGGCGCTGAGTACCAACACGCACTTTACCGCCAATGGGCTGGCAGGTTTGCAAATTACGGGCTCTGCCGCCGGGCATGATGTGATTACGCTGGGGGCGGCAAGTCAGTGCGTAGTGGCGGGCGGTGCCAATGAGACCATTAAGGCGAGTGCCGCTTTTGCGGGTGCCAGTGTTAGCGGTCTGGGTGCCAACAGCACGCTGGAAATTACCAGTGCTGGTAATGTGACGCTCAATGCCGCAACCAACGTCGCGCTGATCAAAATGGACGCGCCAGGCCAGCTTCAGCTGAACGGCATGCAGTTTATTACTGCAAACGGCATGGTGGCGGGTGATACGATTATGGCTGGGGGCATTAACCAGACGCTGGGCAGTGCGCGAGGTCACGATACGCTGGTGGGTTTTACCAGCGGGCAGGATTTCTTCAAAGGCAGTGCTGCCGGTTTGAACGCTGATATGATTAAGGGGTTTCTGGCGTCTGATACGATTAATGTGACTAACCTCTCATTTACCAACGCGGTGTTGAAGACCAGTGTGAGCGGTGGGGTGACCAGCCTTAGTTTGTTTAGCGGGGGTATAAACACGCATATTAACCTCGCGGGAGTGTTTGGGGCTTCTGGCTTTAAGCTGGCGAGCGATGGCCACGGCGGCACGTTGATTACCCATGTGTGAGGGTGTGGCGATACGCAGTTAGTTTGAATATAAAAAAGGCCGGGAATTTTCCCGGCCTTTTTGTTTTATTGCGGCCTTAGGTTATGCCATCCGGGCGTGAACAGCTTGCACGGCCAGGCGTTGTTCGGCCACTTGGGCTTTCATCGATTTTTGTAGTTTCTCGAAGCCGCGTACTTCGATCTGGCGTACGCGTTCACGCGAGATGTTGTATTGCTGTGAGAGATCTTCGAGGGTTGTCGGGTTATCTTTCAAACGGCGCTCAATGAGGATGTGGCGTTCGCGGTCCGAGAGGGTTTTCAGCGCAGTATTGAGCAGCGCCTTGCGACCGGTGAGTTCTTCACGGTCAGCCAACTCGGTTTCCTGGGACTCGCTGTCATCAACCAGCCAGTCTTGCCATTCGCCTTCGCCATCCATTTTGATGGGGGCGTTGAGGGAGTTATCAGGCGAGGATAGCCGGCGGTTCATGTTTACTACGTCTTGCTCTGGCACATCGAGCAAATGGGCAATTTTGGCCACATGTTCTGGCCGCATGTCACCATCGTCGATCGCCTGCATCTGGCCTTTGAGGCGACGCAGATTGAAGAACAGTTTTTTCTGCGCGGCGGTGGTGCCCATTTTCACCAATGACCAAGAGTGCAAAATATATTCCTGGATGGCGGCGCGTATCCACCACATGGCATAGGTGGAGAGGCGAAAGCCCCGGTCAGGGTCGAAGCGTTTGACTGCCTGCATCATCCCGACGTTGCCTTCAGAGATTAACTCGCCGACCGGCAGGCCGTAGCCGCGGTAGCCCATGGCGATTTTAGCAACCAGCCGCAAATGGGCGTTCACCAATGTGTGTGCCGCCTGGTTATCTCCTTGGTCGCGCCAAGCGCGGGCAAGGCGTTCCTCATCCTCGTGCGAAAGCATCGGGAACTTGCGGATTTGCTGCATATACCGCGTCAGACTGACATCGGGTGCCATGGCGGACATTGTGGAGGCCATTGGGTGGAAACTCCTAGTTGCTTCCGAGCCGCTCACCGGATTGCCCAGCAATTACGATACGGAAAATTTAATATATCATACTTACCGGATAAATTTTGCGGAGCATCATCACGAACGAGGGAGACCCCTTAAAAGGCAGTAACCCTAAAGTAATAATAACGCTGCTTTAGTCCGATAATTTGTCGTCAAACGAACGTTACTCATGGGCGGCCCCTGACGTCAACGAAAAAAGGACCTTTACAGTCCTGTTTCAATCACTTCCACGAGATGTTGAAAATCGGCCGGCGGCGGGGTTTGGAATCGCAGGGTCTGGCGGGTGATCGGATGCAAAAAACCTAGGGTTTTGGCGTGTAAGGCTTGGCGCGGGAAGTCCAGCGCGAAGCTGCGGGCAGGCTCGCTGAGCCCCTTGGCCGCAGCCGGACGGCGCTTGAGATAGACCGGGTCCCCGACCAGCGGATGGCCGATATGCGCCAAATGCACCCGTATTTGGTGGGTGCGCCCGGTGGCTAATTGGCATGAAATCAGCGCCGCCGCAGCCCCAAACGAGCTGATGAGAGCATAATTTGTTAGTGCCGCCTTGCCGTTGCGGGTCACTACAGCCATGCGTTTACGCTCCCGCGGGTCACGCCCAATGTCGCCTTCAATGGTGCCGGAGGCGGGGTTCGGCAGGCCCCAGCAGACAGCTTGATAGAGACGTTCAATGTCACGGGCGGCGAAAGCGGCGGAGAGGGCGATGTGGACGGTTTCGGTTTTGGCCACCACCATAACCCCAGAAGTATCCTTATCCAGCCTGTGCACAATACCAGGACGGCGCTCGCCGCCAATGCCGGTGAGGCTGTCACCGCAGTGGGCAATGAGGGCGTTGACCAGGGTGCCATCAGGGTTGCCCGGGGCGGGGTGGACCACCAGGCCGGCGGGTTTATCCAACACCAGCAGGTATTTATCCTCGAAGAGGATGGGGAAGGGGATGCTCTCGCCGACCGGTTTGGGCGGGGCGGCGGCGGGGATTGCCAGAACATAGGTCGTGCCAGCCTGAACCGATTCGGAGACATCGGTGGTGACGTCCCCGTTGCGGGTAACGGCACCTTCCAAAATCAGCCCCTTGACGCGCGAGCGTGAGATGGTGCCGATGCTACGGCCGAGGAACATGTCGAGCCGCAGCCCGGAATCAGCCGGTTCGGCCCGTACGGTGATGGGAACAGGCGATGAGCGATCAGGCACGGAAACACGATGACATGCGCGGCTTGAAGGCGCTGGTGGGTATTCTGGGGGTGCTGATCGTGCTGGGCACGGCGCTGGTGATCGGCGTAGTCATTAAACGCATTTATGCCAAACCAACGGCAACGTCGATGACAGCGCCGGTAAGTAACATAATTCCGGGCGAATCGATGCCGGTTTTGCCGGTGGGCACGCTGGCGGCTGGTGAGCATATTGCTGGGATTGCCGGGGCAGGGGGGATGCTGGCGATTTGGGTGACCGGCACCACGGGGGACAAGGTGCTGCTGCTGAACCCACAAACGGGGACGCTGAGCACGGCGTTGGCACCGGCAAAGTGAGTAATCGCCCGAATGGCTTGGAATTGCGCAAGTGTGGTGCCGCCTGAAAACTAATCGGTTAAGGTGACTTGAATTAACTTTCAGTCTGCCCTAGACCGCCCAAGCCTCGTCCCGTTCGTCTAGAGGCCCAGGACACTGCCCTTTCACGGCGGCGACAGGGGTTCGAATCCCCTACGGGACGCCACTACCTGCAACATATTGATTTTGTTTGGTTTAATATTTGTCGTCCCGTCATGTGACACGTACTTGTGCTATGAACGGAAGGTTTGATGGGTGTTTGTTCTTTTGTCGAAAGGCGTGGTTGTCGGTATTATTTCCGGGTCCGGTTGCCAACTGATGTAGCTGCGGTGGTGTGCCGCACACATGTGGTGGTGGCCATGGGCACAGCCGATCCACGTTTAGCAAAATTGAAAGCCGCAAAGTTTTTTTGTTACTTGCATACTTGTACGACAATATGCGAGCCAAAATGGAACTCGTGATTGACACCGGTGGAATTAGCTCTAGCCAGATCAAAAATCTGGCGACGAGGGCGTTTTGGCTGGGCGAGCAGTTTGAGCTGCTGCCGGTTTGATGGACACATACTTCAAGTCGAAGCCCTCATCCTCTCGAACTCCATAGGGCTGAGATAGCCGATCGTCGAGTGGCGCCGGCGTGTATTATAGAATCGTTCGATGTAGTCGAACACATCTGCCCTGGCATGGTCCCTGGTGCGATATACCTTGCGTCTGATGCGTTCGATTTTCAGGGTAGAGAAGAAGCTCTCCATGGCTGCATTATCCCAAACATTGCCTGACTGGCTCATGGAGCAAGCCACGCCGTGATCCTCCATGAGCCTTTGGAACTGTTCAGAAGTGTACTGGCTGCCGCGGTCTGAGTGGTGCAGCAGCGCATTAGGTCTCCCCCGCCGCCAGATTGCCATGACCAGCGCGTCAGCCACAAACTGGCGGTCGAGAACATTCAAGGCCGGCTCTGCCTGGCGTTCGCCTGTGTCAGCCGGTAGCTTTCTGCGCCGAGGACGAGCGCGCAGGGCCTGGATGCGCATCAGCCTCTCAATGCGGTGCAGGCCGCAGGAAACGCCATCGGCCAACATGTCATGCCACACACGCCGGGCACCGTAGATACGATCACTGCTCAGGAAGCTGGTTTTAACCAGGGCGCCAACCTGTTCATCGCTACGGGCGCGAGCGCTGGGCGTACGCGATGCCCAGGCATAAAATCCGCTGCGCGAAACATCGAGCGTCTCACAAAGCAACCGTACCGGCCATATTCCTCGATATTTTGCAATGAAGCCGAACTTCATATCGACTCCTTGGCAAAGTAGGCCGCGGCTTTTTTTAGAATGTCACGTTCAGCTTTCAGCTTCACAACCTCGCGCCGAAGCCGTTCAAGCTCCAACTGGTCAGGCTTCAATTGCCATTGCCCAGGAAAAGCTTGCTGAGGATCAGCGTCTAATTCTCTAAGCCAACGGCGCATTATGCTCTCAGCAACATCCAAATCCCGGGCAGCCTGCACTGGCGAAACACCTCGATCCTTAATCAGCCAGACCGCTTCAAGCTTAAACTCACGTGTGTATTGCCTACGAGCCATTTTAGCCTCCTGTAACATAAAACACCTTATCTCGGTGTCCACGAAACCAGCAGCAGCTTATGACCCGGCAGGCAGCGTTACTGCGGCTTGGCCGCGGCAGCCTGTATTACGCGCCCCGCCAGGTGTCGGCGGGTGAACACGCGGTTATGCGCCGGATCGACGAGCTGCACCTGAATTACCCCTTTGCCGGCAGCCGGATGCTGCGCGATTTGTTGCGCGGCGAGGATATCGTTATTGGCCGCGAGAAGGTGGCGACGCTGATGCGACGGATGGGGATCGAGGCGATGTACCGTCGGCCGAATACGTCAAAGCCCGCTCCAGGCCACAAGATTTACCCATATCTGTTACGCGGCAAGCTGATCGACCGGCCGAACCAGGTCTGGGCGATGGACATCACCTACATCCCGATGGCGCGCGGTTTTGTGTATCTGGCGGCGGTGGTGGACTGGTTCAGCCAGCGGGTTATGGCATGGAAATTATCGATCACGCTGGAGGTGGAATTCTGCATTGAAGCGGTTGAGGAGCGCTCGCCCGGCACGGCAAGCCAGATATTTTCAACACCGACCAGGGGAGCCAGTTCACCAGCGCCGCCTTCACCGGGGTGCTGCTAAAGAACAAGATCGCGATCAGCATGGATGGCAAGGCAGCCTGGCGCGACAACGTGTTCGTCGAACGGCTCTGGCGCTCGGTGAAGTATGAGGAGGTGTATCTGCACGCCTATGCCAGCGTCGCCGAGGCCCGCGCCGGGCTTGGCCGACACCTGGGTTTCTACAATGCACGGCGCCCGCATTCGAGCCTTGGCGCGCGCACCCCAGACCAAGCCTACTTAACCCAGGCGCCGCTGTGCGGCCGCCTGAAAATTTCGCCGCCGGTGTCTGGGTCTCGCTCCAGTCGGGCTACGCCCTCCTTGCGCGACGCCCAGACACCGGAATACTATCCAACAACCCGGCAGAGCTTCCACTGATACAAAGCGAAACGATGTTCAGACAAAGCCGGCCACCTCAATCACCATGCCGGGAGTCAACACCGAGGCGATGAATGAGCACCTCGCCGAAATCAGCACGCAGGTTGCAACCGGCGCGCACTGCTTGCTCGTTTGCGACGGCGCTGGCTGGCAACGGACCGGCGAGCGATTAATCGTGCCAAGCAAGATCCCCCTGCTGCCGCTGCCACCCTACGCCCCGAACTAAACCCGATGGAAAATATGTGGGATTATCTGCGGGGCAACAAATTAAGCAGCCGCGTATGGGAAAGTTACGAGGCAATGCTCGAAGCCTGCAAACAACCTTGGCTGCTCCTCGTCAACGATCCAAAACGTATCGCTTCAATTAGAACAAGATCCTGAGCATGTTTAAAAAATTGAGTCGGTTGGTATTATTGTGTCACTGCCGTGAAGGTGCTGATACTCTCTGGCTTTTAATGTCAACGCATGAAATTTTATCTTGATCGTGCATTAACTTCTCCGCATAGTGTAGCGCACATCTAAGAGGTCTTGCGGGATGGACCGGCTTGCTAATGTATCTGCAGCGGAAAATAAGGCGCCAGGGCGTGATTTTGTTATCACGCCGGTGATCCTCTCAGGGGGAACCGGTTCGCGGCTGTGGCCAGTGTCGCGCCAGAGCTTTCCAAAGCAATTCTGGCCACTTGTGTCTGAAAATTCGCTGATCCAGGATACGGCGTTGCGGGCCGCGGGGGCCGGGTTCGCGGCGCCGATTATGGTGTGCAATGAGGACCACCGGTTTCTGGTGGCGGAGCATTTGCGCGATATCGGCGTGGCGGATGCGCGGATTATTCTGGAGCCGGTGGGGCGCAACAGCGCGCCCGCCATTGCCGCGGCGGCGCTGCTGGCGGCGGAGGATGATCCGTCCACAGTGCTGTGGATGCTGGCGGCAGATGCGGCGATTAAAGATGTGAGCGCGCTGCATGGGGCGCTGGGCAAGGCCTATGCCGCGGCGCGGGCCGGGCACTTTGTGACCTTTGGCATTACCGCCGACAAGCCCGAGACCGGTTATGGTTATATCGAGGTGGGGCCGGCGCTGGAGGGGCTGAGCGGGGTGCATAATGTCAGCCGGTTTTTGGAAAAGCCGGAGCGCGCTGGGGCTGTGGCGATGCTGGAGGCGGGCGGATATTTGTGGAATTCCGGCATGTTTGTGTTCACGGCGCAGACCTTGCTGGAGGAGATGCGCATTCATGCGCCGGAGGTTCTGGCGGCGGCACGGCGGGCGCTGACAGGGCGGCGGGCCGATTTAGATTTTATCCGCCTGGAGCCTAAATTTTTTGCAGAATGCCCGGACATAAGCCTGGATTATGCCGTGGCCGAACATACCGAACGCGCCGTGGTGGTGCCGGCGGATATTGGCTGGTCCGATGTGGGCAGCTGGGATGCGCTGTGGGCACTAGGAACGAAGGATGAGGCCGGGAATGTGGCGCATGGCGATGTGCTGCTGCAGGATGCACGCAACTGCTATGTGCGCAGCGATGGCATGCTGACCGCTGTGCTGGGGGTGAGCGATGCGGTGGTGGTGACCACGGAAGATGCTGTGCTGGTGCTACACCGCGACCAGGCGCAGAATGTGAAACGGATTGTCGAACATTTGAAAGCATCCAAGCGGCATGAGGGCCATGCGCATAACCGCATGTACCGGCCCTGGGGATTTTATGAGCAGCTAATTCAGGGCGAGCGCTTTCAGGTGAAGCGGATTTACGTAAATCCGGGCAGCAAATTATCGTTGCAGAAACATTTTAATCGCGCCGAGCACTGGGTGGTGGTGGCGGGCACGGCGCTGGTGACGCGCGATGAGAGTGAGATGCTGCTGCGCGAGAATGAGAGCGTGTATCTGCCGCTGGGCTGCGTGCACCGGCTGGAAAATCCGGGCAAGATTCCGCTGCTGCTGATTGAGGTGCAGTCCGGCGGGTATCTGGGCGAGGATGATATTGTGCGGATTGAGGATAATTACGGCCGCCAATGAATTAGCGGCAGCGGGCGGGGTGCTGCCCATTTAACCAGGATGGTGGCGCGTGCGCGGTGATATTGCTCATGATGGCGGAGGGCGGCTGGCTTACCTGGATGGGTGGCGCGGGCTTTGCATTCTGCTGGTGCTGGCGGGACATTTTGTGCCGTTTCATGCGGTAGAATTTGGTGATTTGGGCGTAGAAATGTTTTTTGTGCTCAGTGGCCGGTAGATGGCGGATATTTTGTTTGTGGAAAAATATCCGCTGCGGGCGTTTTATCTGCGCCGGGTCTCGCGCGTATGGCCGGGGCTGGCGGTGTATGTGGCGTTTTGCGCGCTGAGGTTTACGCCGCCGGGCTATTTGCATGTGCGGCCGGTGGATGTGGCCGCGGCGCTGCTGTTTCTCAGCAATTATCGGGTAGAATTTTTTGGCCAGAGCCAGGTGCTGGACCATACATGGTCGCTGGCGGTGGAGGAACATTCTTATATTGTGCTGGGCATTTTGGCGGTGTGGCTGCGGCAGCGCCGGGAGGAGCTGGCGCGCTGGGTAATATTGGCGCTGGCCGTGGGCATGGCGGCAAACGGGATTGCGCAGAGTTACGTATTCCCCACGCGCGATGTGGTGCTGAATGTGCCCGCGGAACATTGGCATGAATATTTTAATGTGTACTGGCGCTCGGATATTCATGCGGCTTCGGTGTTTGTGGCTGCGTTCATCTATCTGCAGTTTCGGGGTCGGCTGGCTTTGCCTTTGGGGCTGGTGGTGGCGCTGGCTGTGTGCGGAGGTTTGAGTTTTCTTACCATTTTGCCGCAGAGTTTCCGCTTTACCGTGGGCACGGTGTGCCTGGGGTTGAGCGTTTGTGCGCTGGATGATGCAGGAAATGTGCTGCGCGGGCTGTTGTCGCGGCGGGTGCTGATTTTGTTCGGGACATGGTCTTATTCGATTTATGTGTGGCAGCAGATTTTTTATAAATTATTTCAATCAATGCGCGCGGCAGGAACTTTGAGCGCCATTGAGGGCGGGGTTTTGCGGCCGCTGTTTGTGCTGGGGGCGTGCGGGGCGGGGATACTGAGGTGGCCCCCGGAAACTGGACAGGTAGCTTAGATAGAATCCTGCCCCTAAACTGGCGTTGAGCCAAGGGGTTTCAGTGACGAATACCAGGAAG
>JAQNCT010000064.1 GCA_029077825.1 Acidocella sp.
GCCACCAACGCACCTCCCGCAGCAGCAGCACCAAATTTAAACATCTTACGACGACTAGCCTGCGCCATACTAACCATTCCTTCGTTCATCCCACTTTATAAAACACTTAGAATAACTAAATGTTTTCACTTATATTTAAATTTACACTGAACTTCTCAGGCTAAAAAAATTTTTTGTCAATGCGATTATCCTGTGGTTTCAAAAATCCTTTGGATTTCACGAGGAAATTATGATCAGAATAACTTAAACCTCCCGGAATAAAAACTTTACTGGTTTGTTGCTTGCATTGGTTTTGCTCAGCATAATACAAAGAATTTCTGTTTGCGCCTCTATTCAGATGCTTCGCAGAGCGGCGCATGCCGGTGAGGCCATGGCATTTTTATCGTACATTCTGAAGTCAAAATGACTTTACCTTCTCGTCGGTTGTAGCAATCATCGCGAAACGCGCAGCGCCTGCGGCAGATTTAACTTGGAGTGGTGCCGTATGGCCGGAATCGGTCTCATCGCGGCCGGCAACAACTTGCAAAAGACTGACGAGTTTTTGCACCCGTTCACCGCGCAGGCGATAAAACACTGACTTGCCCTCGCGCCGCGCGACCAGCGCTCCTGCCGCCCGCAGTTCTGCCAACTGCTGCGACAGATTTGGCTGCCCGATGCTAAGTGATGCGTCAATTTGCGCGACCGAACGCTCGCCTGACATCAGATAATTCAAGATGCCGAGCCGCGTTCCGTTCGCCAGTACCCGCAGCATCGATACAGTGCGTGCGACTGTGGCGGTATCTGTGGAGAAGGCGGTGCTATCAGCCATGATAGACCTGCTGCTTAAAACCGGATTTGCGTGCCATTAGGCTAGAAAAACTAAATTTTAACAATGGATTACCCCCATAACAACAGCATTATTATGCCTTACTTGCAATTCGTTATACACGATTATATTATGTTTGTAAGTGTTTATTTTAAAAAAACTTAGCTATACGCGTTGGCTATGAGGTTTCCGCTTTCGTAAACCGCCAGACGTTCGGGCGGTAAATCGACGTCTCATACGTTAACGAAGGGATATTTTTCGCTGGACATTGTTGCGATGCAGCGATGCTCGAGACGGTGCGATGTTTATGCGGGTCCTGTGCAAATTATGGTGAATGTGTAGTTATGAGTAGTTTAGCGTCCAGATGATTGAGAATTTTTATTATTCGAGAGCGGCGGAATCGCGCGGCACGCTGCCCCGCGCTGGAATTGACGTGTTTTAAGGGGCTGTCGCATCGTGTAATTAGAAAATACGTACGGGACATATAACAATTGTAATTAGAGAGCGTTAATTATCAGCACAAAGACGCACGTTGGCTTTACATTGTGACAGAGGTGGTTTGGCGGACATTGTGCTCATGCGATTGTTCTTGGTGATAATTTTCCCGATGCAATTTGTTTAAATTAATTTATTTTAGCGATGTGTTTTTTGGATATTTTGACGGTGAAAGAGAACGTTTCGGTCCCGATAAAATGGGCATAATACTGTCGTATTACTCAGAACATATTGACGTTGTGTCAAGTTTTGGTCAGGCGCGAGCGTGCTGTGGCGCACAAAACGTTTTTAAAATGAACCTGGCGCAACGGAGCGATTGTAGTTGACTTATGGGCAGTATAATTTATGATTTAATGAAATCGTTAAAATTTTGGGGAAGATATTCAGAATATAGAAAGACACCTTGAAAATGGAGCGGCAGCCGATGTTGAGGGGATTGTAATGTGAAGCGGTTAGCTGTGCGCCATTCTTTGGCTGCGCCGTTAAAAGTGGAAGCGTTACTTTGTTTGGTCTTGTTCCGGTAAAATATACAATTCGGACCAGAGGCGCGTTAATGCAAGACAATGCCGGTCTGTATTGACCGCGAAGTTTTAAGATTAATAACAACACTAACTTGGGGGGGTCATGATTAAGAATATAAAGGCCAGTTATGGTTTATCATTGGTTGCCATCGCCGCTGTTTTGTCACCAGGCGTTGCCAGTGCTACGGATGGTTATTTCGCCGCTGGTTATGGGATGCAGAACATTGCCATGGGCGGAACCGCGTTTGCGGTGACGAATGATGGGCTGTACGGCGCCAATAACCCAGCCAACGGCAGTTTCAGCGATAATGAGTTCGATCTGGGTCTTAATCTCTTCATTCCGGGCCGTACCGCGAGCCGAACTGGCAATGCCTACGGCTTGAATGGTTCGGCGACGAGCCGCACCACTTTGTTCCCGATTCCCGAATTTGGTTACAATAACCACCTCACGGATCGTCTGACCATCGGTTTGAGCATCTACGGTAATGGCGGTATGAACACCGCTTATCCAGGTGGTCAGTTAACTTGCGGCCCGGGAGCACCTCCGGGCAACTTGCTTTGTGGGCAGGGGGGGCTTGGTGTTTCCCTCACCCAGGTGCTCATTGCGCCAACGGTTTCATATAGACTAAATGATTCGATTTCGGTTGGCATTGCCCCGCAGTTTGCCATTCAACAATTCTCAGCTTCCGGCCTGCAGGCATTTACCGGGGTTTCGCAATCGCCCGGCAATGTGACTGATCGTGGTGATTCCTATTCTTATGGTGCTGGGGTGCGCTTCGGTGGTTACTGGCGCGTTAACCAGCTTTTGGCTTTGGGTATTACTTATCAGACTCAGGTTTATTCAACCAAGTTTTCGCAATATAGTGGTCTGTTCGCAGGCGGCGGTTCGTTTAATATTCCGGCGAATTTTGGGGCCGGTGTGGCGCTGCACATTACGCCAACCTTGCTTGTGGCGGCTGATTATGAGCGAATTTTCTATTCTGGTGTTGCCGCGATAGGCAATCAAAGCAGCAATCATGCCCCGCTCGGGAGTGCTAATGGTCCAGGCTTCGGCTGGCGGGATATCAATGTTTTCAAAATCGGCGTGGCTGACCAGGTGTTGCCGAATTTGACCCTGCGGGCGGGCTACAACCATAGCGACGATCCGGTGACGAGTTCGAATATCACATTCAATCTGTTGGCTCCTGGTGTGATTGAGAATCAGATTGCGTTTGGCGCGACATATGATCTGTCGCCGGTCTCCAGCCTGACCGCTTCATACACACATGCGTTCAAGAATACGGTTAGTGGCGCGACCAGCCCGCTGCTACCAGGCGGTGGTATTGATAGTGCCAGCCTTACTGAAGATGAAATTGGCATTTCGTACGAGAGAAAGTTCTAATATCAAACCGCTCGACACTGATTTGATTACAGTGCCGGGCGGGTTTTAGAAACTCTGTTTAATACAGTTAGTTTTTAAACGTAAGTATGAGATAGCAAACACGATTTGTTCAAGATATATTGCGTAGTTTTCGAAACCTTATCGAAAATTATAATTGACAACAATGCCCCGGAGGCCGTAGATTTTCCTTTGTATCCGGTGGCGTATGCGAGGCCGCGCTTTAACGTTTTCACAGCAATGCTCAGAGGTACCCCGATCATGAAAATTAAAAAAAACCTGTTCAAAAATTTATTTGCCAGCGCGATTGTTTCTGCGTTCGCGTTGGGTGGTGTTGCGGCTAGCGCGGCCACGACTGAAGCGCCGCCGCTGGTGACGCCGGCTTGGCTGGCTCAGCACCTCAATGACAAAAATCTTATTGTCCTGGAAGTGTATGACCATGACAATCAGGCGGCTGGCTATCAGGCAGCCCATATCCCCGGTGCGGTATTCACTGGCTTTCTTGATGATAAGTGGCGGCTGCCGAATGGTGCCATGCCGGCGATGCTGCCGCCGCAGGCGGATGTCGCTAAGGTTATTGGCAGCTTCGGCATTGGCAATAACAGCCGCGTGGTTCTGGTTCCCGGTGGTGCCCAAAAGGGCGATTTCCCCGCCGTTACCCGTATTTTCTGGACGCTGAAGGTGGAGGGCCTGAATAACGTTTCTATCCTTAATGGCGGCGATGTTGCGTGGCAGGCTGATAAATCCAACCCGGTTGCGACCGGCACAACCGCCCCACAGCCGGTTACTTTCACCCCCCACTTTAATGCCAGCATTATCGCGACGCGCGATATGGTGGCGGACAACCTGAAGACGAATGCACATCAGCTCGTCGATGCCCGTCCGGTTCCGCAATTTGAGGGTAAGGTGATGGCACCTGTGGACGTGCGCTCAGGTACTGTGCCGGGCGCTTTAAGCCTGCCGTTCTCGGCTTTGTTCACGGCCGACAATGAAGGCGTGCTAGACACCGCGGCGCTGCAGGCAGCAATGACGAAGGCGACCGTGAAGACCACCCGCCCAACCATCGCTTTTTGCAACACCGGCCATTTGGCGTCTTCTGATTGGTTTGTGATGCATGAACTGCTGCACATGCCGGTCCGGCTGTACGATGGCTCGATGTCAGAATGGAGCCGTGATGCTTCGTTGCCGATGGTTGCCGGCAAGTCAAACTTCTAACTAGAGGCCGTTATCATGTCCCAGCCACGTGCTCTATGGAATCCCTATGTTGCCGGCATCGCGCTTGGTGTTGTGCTGTTCCTGACGTTTATTGTTACCGGTCACGGGTTGGGCGTGACCGGCGCTACCACTTCAATTACGGCAGTGACCACCGCGACGGTCGCTCCTGGGGCGATTGCTCCGCATGATTATCTTGCAGGTTATGTCCGGCGCGGGTTGGACCAATGGATCGTCTGGGAGGTACTGGGCGTTGCGATTGGTGGGATGGCCGGTGCCATGCTGGGCCGCCGTTTTGCCGGCCGGATCGATGGTCCGCCCAAAGCCAACACCCCGACGAAGTTTGGGCTGGCACTTGCTGGCGGATTAGTGTCGGGCTTAGGGGCGCGCTTTGCGCTTGGTTGCACCAGCGGTATGGGCCTATCTGGCTCGGCGCCGTTGGGGGCGGCAGGCTTCCTGTTCTTGATTGGCTTTTTTGCGGCGGGTGCTGCGTTTGGCCTTCTTTTGAAACCTCTTTGGCAGCGGAGATCAGCGATATGATCGCTCCTTTAGACTTTGTCGGCCCTATCTCGGGCATTGCTCTTGGAATTGGTTTTGGTTTCGTCCTGGAAAACGCGGGCTTTGGTAATCCGGAGATCCTTACCGGGCAGTTGCGATTCACCAACTGGTCGGTTTTCCAGACTATGTTCACGGCCATCATCGTCAGTTCCATTTTGTTGAATGTTGCCGCCTTTTTTGGTGTTGTTTCATTTTCCAATATCTTCATTCCATCAGTACTGTTCTGGGGTACCTTGCTGGGAGGCATGTTTGTGGGGATTGGGTTCGCTGTTGGTGGTTATTGCCCTGGCACGTCGATTGTGGGCTTTATGTCGGGCCGGGTGGATGCGATTTTGTTCCTGATCGGGATTGGCGCCGGTACGCTGATGTTCAACATGATCTACCCGCTGATTGGTTCTTGGATTTACACCCAGACTGGGCCTGATGCCCTAACTGTGCCGCAATTGCTGCATATACCGGCCTGGGCGGTCATCGCGCTGCTGGGGGCTGTTTTGCTTGGCGTTGGCTATTTGGTTTCCAAGGGCAAATTGACTGCGAGCTGTGAAGCGCCGCGGGCTGGTGTGGGCATGCCGCGTGGTGCGGCGGTGCCGCACAAGCGTTCAACAATCTAATTATTTGAAATTGAGAAAAGCTAAGACCATGAAATCACGTAAACAGTTGCTTTCGCTTCTTACAGTTATCGCCAGCATGACACCGGTCATGCCAGCGGCCATTGCCGCCAGCGTGCCTGGCCAGATGGTGGTGGCTTCGGCCAGCAACCCTTGCGCACCTTCCAACCCTTGTGCACCTTCTTCGAGCCAGAAGCCGGCGGCGCAGAATCCATGTGCGCCGAGCGGTTCGCCTTCCAAGGGTAGTGCGCAGAACCCTTGCGCACCGAGCACGTCAGCCCCACCGAAATCCAACTAGTCGGCCTACGCCCCGCATGGGTGTAGGTGCGGCGGAGCTTGGTCAGCGGATCATTTCACAAATGGTGGCGTGGGCCAAAGCCGGGGTGAGTGCCCCGGCGCGGTTGGTTCCGTCTGGCGAGAGTTTTGTTGAATGGACGCAATATCCTGCCGTTGAAGCGCTGGATAAGAGTTCTGGTTGGAAATTTTACTACCATGCCCATCCACGGTCCGAGCGCTTGGGCCGTGAGCATGGGCATTTCCATATTTTCGTGCCGGGACCACATGATGCGCATGATGGGGTGGTGTTATTTTCGCATCTGATTGGCATATCGGTTGATCAGCAGGGATTGCCGCTGCGTCTGTTTACCACCAACCAATGGGTCACGGGAGAGAGCTGGCAGCCAGCCGAGGCCTTGGTTGATGTTGTAAAATCACCAGGGTTTACGCAAACACAACCAGCCGATGTCGCGGGTTGGCTGGGGCTAATCATTACACTCTATACGGCGGAAATCTGTGCCTTGCTGCAGGCCAGGGATAAGCGTTTGCAGGCACGTGCCCTGATGATTAGAACCAACCCGTACGAGGACAGGCGGCTTAGAATTCCAAGTCAGCGCCATATTAACCTGTTGCACCGGATAAGCCGGGAAAAAGCTGTTCAGGCGGGCTGAACAACAACCGGCAGGCTGGCCCTGATGTCGGGTAGATAATTATGGCAATTGCTGATGAAGAAGTTTCGGATAGCCGTTACCGCCGGCATCGGTTGGCGCTGCCGCAGGTGGACGATGCACCACTGGCGAATGATTGGCAGGCCTTCAACCGGCAAAACCACGATGCTTTTGTTGGTCAAAGCTGACTCAAGCGTGTGACCAGAGATGAAGGAGATACCAAGACCGGCAATGACAGCCTGTTTGATTGTCTCGTTGCTGCCGATTTGCATTCTGATTTGCGGCGAGATGCCAGCTTCAGCAAAAAACCGCTCCATTAACATGCGCGTACCGCTACCAGGTTCACGGACGATGAAAATTTCCTCGGCCAGGCGGCTGGGCTTGATCAATTTCGCCTTTGCCAACTCATGATCAAGTGGCGCGATGATGACATGCGGATTGTCGCCAATGGCTGTAGACTCAACGTCCAATTCTTCCGGTGGCCGTCCCATGACGGCAAGGTCGAGCTTGTAGCTTTGCAAGCCATCAAGCATTTCCTCGCGATTGCCGATGGTAATCCTGAGGTCAATGCCAGGATGTGAGCGCATGAATGCACCCAGCAGCCGGGGGACGAAGTATTTTGCAGTACTGATAACGCCTACTGACACGCTGCCCTGTTTGGTGCCGGCGATGGAGGCCAGCCCTGCGTTGCAGTTTGCCAGTATGGTTTCAATCTGCTCGATCGCCCGCAAAATTTCGGCACCGGCATCGGTCGCCTTGGTTTGTGAACCGGAACGCTCAACCAGCGGTAGGCCTGCGTGATCCTGTAGCAATTGCATTTGCAGCGTCACCGCCGGTGGCGAGACGTTTAATTGGTTGGCGGCAGCGGTAACGGAGCCTGAACGCACCACGGCGGCCAGAACACGGAGTTGCTTGAGCGTGACGTTTTTAAGATCTTGTTTCATTATTTTTAAATGTATTCATAACTACTTTTAAATCCACATTCAATAAGGCCAACAAGCCTTATTAAAATAAGTCATGATAAAGCTGTAATCTTTGAACTTCATCGAGCCATACCGATATGAAGTGGAGCGGCGATGGCCGGGCGAGGAAGGTACAACCGGTCGGAAACGCCAAACATCGATGCGTATTTTTCCGATTAATGGCATGCAATGCCGCTGGATCAATTAAACATCAGTTTTAGCAGGGCGATTAGCGGACTGGGTGCGACACCAAAGGCGAGGATTGGCAGGCTTACCATGGCGATGGCCAGCCGGTTGGGAATCGAAATGGCCAGCACGCCGGGCAGTGGTTCTTCGGTATGGGGCTTCATCGACATCATCAGAATGATGTTAAGATAATAGAAAAGTCCGATGACACCACTGACGACCATGACAGCCAGCAGACCCCATAGCTGCGTGTGGACACCAGCGGCCATGATGTACATTTTGGCAATGAAACCAAGTGCCGGTGGGATGCCCGCGAGAGAGAGCAAAAATAGTGTCATGACCGCCGCCAGGGCAGGGCGGGTCCAGAACAGACCGCGCAGTTCAGAGATTTTATCGATATCTCTGGCATCGCTGGAACGTGAAAGCACTGCAATGACACCGAAGGCGCCGATCATCGTGATAGCATAGGCGACGATATAAAATACCACGGCAACCTGGCCGATGGTGCCGGCGGCTAGCATCGCAACCAGCAGATAACCCAGATGCGCGATCGATGAATAACCCAGAATGCGTTTGAGATTATCCTGCATCAGAGCCAAAAGATTGCCAGCCAGCATCGATAGGATGGCAATCACCGTAATCAAGGTCATCACGCCCGCCGGCAGACTGACGCCGGGCAGGTTGATGACACGGATCAGCACGGCCAGTACGCCGAGTTTAGCAATAACGGCCACGTAGGCACCAGTTGGCGCGGGCGCACCCGCATAAACATCGGGCACCCAGATGTGAAACGGGACGACGGAAAGCTTAAAGCCGGTGCCGATGGCGATCATCGCGAGGCCAGCGATCAACATTTCGCGGCTGGCGGCGTCTGCTGGCGTCGCGGCGATAATTTGTGTGATGTTAAGGCTGCCGCTGCTGAGTTCAATCAACCCGATCCCGAACAGCACGAAGGATGATGACATGCCCGACAGCACCAGATATTTCATCCCGGCTTCTTCAGCACCTGGGCGGAAATGCGGATAGGCAATCATGCCGATCATCGCCAGGGTCATGGTTTCCAGGCCAATAAACAGCATCATGAAATTTGCTGCGGCGGCGAGCACGGCAGCGCCCAATATACCTGCCACAAACAGCAGAGGATATTCTTCCCGCCGCAGCGGCGTCTGGGCTTGCCAGTAGCCTGCAGCCAGGATGAGAATTAACAAGCCGCTGACGAGGATCAGGCCGATGAAGCCAAGTGACAGAGCGTTAAGTGTAAACATCGCCGGTAGTGCTGGTACTGGTGCCTGCAACGCATAGGGTATGCTGAGCAGGGCAACCACCAGCCCAAGGCCGGCTACCGCCGAAATCAACCCATAGCACCGTTTGATGGCCACCACGCCCGGCAGGCCGCCGGCTAAAATTGTCAAGATTACCAGAGGTGCTGCGCCTTGCAGGTTCATCCCGCCCTCGTTTCTTTGAGCATTGCCGTTGCCGGCTGTGGTTGCATATTATTCAGCGATGGTGCCGCGATATTCAAAACTGGCTGCGGATAGACACCAAGGTAAATGATCGCGGCGGCCAGCACCAGCATCATGGCGGTTTCCCGCGTGCCGAAATCATGCGTGTCGCGCTCCTCATCAACCGGACCATGGAATGCCCGTTGAATGGCGATGAGCGAGTAGAGAGCGGCTGGAATAAGCCCGATGGCGGCGATCACCGTGATGAGGGGGGCCACAGACCAGGCACCCCGCAGGATCAGAAATTCACCGACGAAATTGCCAAGGCCGGGCAAACCCATGGACGCCAGGATAAAGAAGGTTCCGAATGAAGACAGGCGCGGCAAGTCGGTCCACATGCCGCCCATCTGAGCCAGATTGCGCGTATGCAGACGGTGCTGCACGCTGCCGACGATGATGAATAGTGCGCCGGTGCTGATGCCATGTGCCACCAGCAAAAGGACCACGCCCTGCCAGGCGATGTTGTTGAACACAAACACCCCGATCAGTACGAAACCCATGTGGCTGATGCTGGTGTAGGCAATGAGTTTTTTTAAATCGGACTGGCCATAGGCGAGAAAGGCGCCATAAAGGATGCTTCCGACGCCAAGCCACAGCGCAACCGGTGCCAGGCTATGCGCCGCCATAGGAACCAGCGGTATCACGAAACGTAACAGCCCATAGGCGCCCGTTTTCAGCAGAATGCTGGCCAAGATTACCGACCCGGCGGTTGGCGCTTCAGTATGGGTTTCCGGCAGCCAGGCATGCACCGGGAAGCTCGCCAGCTTCACGATGAAGGCGATGAAAAGCCCCAGCATGACGAGGAAACCGAAGGTGCCGAAGGTATGAGTCTGGATGAGTTCAAAATAATTGAAGGTGAGAACGCCGGTTTGCTGCTGGTGAAGGAAGGCAAGAGCGAGGATGGAGAGCAGGATCAGCAGGCCCGAGCCTTGGGTGAACAGAAAGAATTTTATCGCGGCGCGGCGGCGGTTTTCATGGCCCCAGATGGCAATGATGAAATACATCGGCACCAGCATGAGTTCCCAAAAATAGAAAAACAGGAACATATCGAGTGCGACGAACACGCCGATGGCGCCAGCGAGCGACCACAGCAGATTGGCATGAAAGAAGCCAACGCCATCATCAATCTCATCCCAGGAGACGATGATCGCGAAGATGCCGATTAAAATCGTCAGCACGGCGAGCAGCCAGCTTACGCCATCCATACCTAGCCGGAAGTTCATGCCGAAGGCCGGAATCCACGGTGCATTGAAGCCGGCCATCCAGTTGCCCGGCATCGCGATGTTGGAGGTGCCGTGCAGTAAAGGTAGGGCGATGGCGAGGTCGAGCAGTAAAACCAGCAGGCTGACAATGCGCACCGCCAGCGGACTGAAGCGTCCCGCCAGCCAGGCGAGCAACCCACCGGCTATCGGAACAATTAAGAGCATAGCTAGCATCATGCGAATAACAAAATGGCAATGGTGGCAACGGAGCCAGCCATCATCCAGCCAGCGTAGCGGCGGATCTGGCCAATCTGGGTCGCACGCAGTTGCCGATGCAGAGCCACAGCAAGGCTCCGCAATAGCATGAACATCTGATCTACAGGGTCGTGCTGCAACAGACGCACCAGGGCCATGTAGGGAGCCACAATGAGGGTATCATAAAACGTATCGAATCCGGAACCGGATTTTAGAAATAACGTCAGCCGGTTGGGCTCTGCCGTGGCCGCCCGCGCCCAGGTTCCGTTGCGGTAGAGCGCGTAGGCAATGGCGGCACCCAGCAGCGGGGCGGCAATACCTGTCAGCGGAATCATGGTCGAGACCGGCAGGTGATGGAAGGCGCCCACGGCCGGAGCGAGGAACTGTGAAAACATTGTCTGTCCACCGAAAGCCTCCGGCGTTTCTAACCAGCCGACCACGAGGGCGCCAGCGGATAGAGTGACCAGCGGGATGGCGACGCGCAGCCCGTATGACCCCGACACTTCAGTATTGACCGGACCGAGAAACACCATGAACACAACCCTAAAAATATAAATCGCGGTCAGCATCGCGCCCAGAATACCAGCCCCCCATAAAACCAGGCCCGGCATCGGGGCGGCGGCGACCGCCCCCAGGATCATCTCCTTACTGAAAAATCCGGCGCTGATCACAGGCAGGGCCGCCAGCGAGGCGCTGCCGATTAAAAAAGCCCAGAAGGCGAGGGGGAGTTTGGTGCGCAACCCGCCCATGGCGAAAATATTCTGCTCATGGTCCAGACGCATGGCAATGGCGCCAGCGGTGAG
>JAQNCT010000013.1 GCA_029077825.1 Acidocella sp.
CGGCCGCCACTCAGATTGTTCCCTCTCCCCAATCCGAAGATTACGAAAACATCCTAAACTACCGTCGGATAAGCATTGATGGCTAAGGCCCCTTGCCCTATGTTAATTTGGTCTGGGAAACACCCAGGCCACGTAATTGATGACAAGAGGACAGTTTTAATAGTGCGACCCCCGAAAAACGACCGCCAGCGCCAGCCACGCCGCCGCGGTTTTGATGACGATAATTTCTTTGGCAACACACCGCCTCCCCCGCCGTCTTTTTCCGGGTTTGGGTCCGCCTCTTCCGCTCCGGAAGCGAAAGCTACGGTTAAGTGGTATAATTCCGAGAAGGGATTCGGCTTCGTTGAGATGTCCGATGGGTCAGGTGATGTTTTCCTGCACGCCAACTCATTACAAAATGCCGGATTCCAGGCCGTATCTCCTGGCTCGATCTTGCAGGTTCGCGTCGGCCAGGGCCAGAAGGGTCGCCAGGTTGACCAGGTGATCTCCGTGACCGAAGGCACCGGCGAAGCGCCGGCACCTCGCGGCGGCGGGTTCGGTGGTGGCGGTGGCGGTGGCGGCTTCGACCGTCCTCGCTCTTCGGCACCGCGGGCACCGCGCCAGCAGGCCAGTGGCCCGTCCGTTGAGATGACCGGCATTGTCAAATGGTACAATTCCACCAAAGGCTTTGGCTTCATCAGCCCGCAGGATGGCGGCAAGGACGTATTCGTTCATGCCACGGCTCTGGAACAAGCCGGTTTGCCGCCGTTGCAGGAAGGCCAGTCGGTTCGAATGAATGTTGTGCAAGGCGCCAAAGGTCCGGAAGTCAGTTCGATCAGCGTCGGCTGATCAGGTTTTTGTACTTACGATAAAAGAGCGTAACCCGGCTGCAAAGCCGGATTACGCTCTTTGTATTTGGTCATGCATCCGAGGTAGGAGCAAATCATGGCTTATAAAGTGAATTACGGTCTGGAGCGCGCTGAGCGTAACCGCGCCAAATTAGCGAAAAAAGAAGCAAAACTGCGCGACAAAAAAGCCGGCGTAAAGTCTGACGAGCCAGAGGCTGAACCAACGGACGAGGCTTCAACGGCAACACCAGAACCACCTGCTGAAGACGCCTGAAAAACAAAAAGTCTGAATCAAGGGATAAAATGCGCCAAATAATCGCTGGAAACTGGAAAATGAACGGCACTCTTGCCGGTGTTGCGGCCTATGCGGCAGCTTTGCGCGCGGCGGCCAGCCCAGCCACGCTGATTATTTGCCCACCATTCCCCCTGCTCTCCGCCTTTGCCAGCGCGTTTGCTGGCAGCGATATTGGGCTGGGTGCCCAGGATTGCCATGCGAACCCCTCTGGTGCGCATACCGGCGACGTTGCAGCTGGCTTATTGAAGGAAGTAGGCGCGGGTTACGTTGTTCTAGGCCATTCCGAGCGCCGGGCAGACCATGCTGAAAGCAACGCCGTGGTGGCTGGCAAGGTGAAGGCAGCGCTTGCCGCCTCGCTTATACCGATCGTGTGCGTCGGCGAAAGCGAGGTCGAGCGTGATGCCGGCGAGGCTGAGGATGTGGTGCGCACACAGCTCACCCATAGCCTGCCTGAAGAATTTACCGGGCTGATCGCCTATGAGCCGATCTGGGCGATCGGCACGGGGCGGACACCCACAGCTGCCGACATTACAGCCATGCATGCCGCAATCCGAACCGCCCTGGTGGCGCAATTCCCCAAAACCGGCGCCACAACCCCCATTCTTTATGGTGGATCAGCCAAACCGGGGAACGCCGAGGCCATTTTGGCACTACCAGAGGTAGGTGGAGCCCTAGTCGGTGGGGCCAGTTTGCCGGCGGCGGAGTTTCTGGCCATTGCTGCCAGCGCGCGGGTTGTTTAGAAGCCGCCACTAGGTTTCATGGCGCGTTGCTGGGTAAAATTTAAGTAAGGTTTCGGATGATCAAGGTTCTTCTCGTTTTGCATGTGTTTGTCACCATTGCGCTGATTGGCGTGGTGCTGATCCAGCGCAGCGAGGGTGGCGGGCTTGGACTCGGCGGCGGCCAGGGCATGGGCAACTTCATGTCGGGCCGGGGTACCGCCAATTTGCTCACCCGCACCACCGCGATACTGGGCGCGGCATTCTTCGTGCTCTCGCTCAGCCTGGCATTGCTTTACAAGGGTGGCGCCACCGGCAACGCCGCGGCAATTTTGGCCCCCCCGCAGCAAGGCACACCGAGCATGCCGATTCCCGGTTTGCCGAACGGAGGCAGCGCACCGATTTTGCCACAAACCCCTGCTGATGCCCGGCCCGCTCCGGCAGCACCGGCGCCCGGCGTTCCGGCGCCCGGCGTTCCAGCACCTGATGTTCCAGCACCAGGGACACCTGGCCCGGCCAAATCAAACTAAACGCGTCTCCCCCCTCTCATTTTTTCTATGACTCATGTATGATCGGATTCCATGACGCGGTTCGTATTCATCACCGGCGGCGTGGTCTCCTCGTTAGGCAAGGGAATTGCATCAGCAGCGCTTGGCGCGCTGTTGCAGGCCCGTGGCTATTCGGTGTGCCTGCGCAAGCTTGACCCCTATTTGAACGTCGATCCGGGCACCATGAGCCCGTATCAGCATGGCGAGGTGTTCGTCACTGACGATGGCGCCGAAACCGACCTCGACCTTGGCCATTATGAACGCTTCACCGGCGTACATGCCAGCAAGCTTGATAACGCCACCACCGGTAAAATTTACGCCGAGGTAATCGCCAAGGAGCGCCGGGGCGATTATCTGGGCGCCACCGTGCAGGTGATTCCGCATATCACCGATGCGATCAAGGATGTGGTGCTGCGCGAGGTTGCGCAATTTGACTTTGTGCTGGTGGAAATTGGCGGCACGGTGGGTGACATTGAAAGTCTGCCGTTCCTGGAAGCCATCCGCCAGTTGGGCAATGAACTCACTCACCAACGGGCGATGTTCGTGCATCTTACATTGGTGCCTTACATTCCCTCTGCCGGCGAGTTGAAAACCAAACCGACACAGCATTCCGTAAAGGAACTGCAAAATGTCGGGATTCAGCCGCAGATGCTGATCTGCCGTTGTGACCGCCCGATCCCGGATAATGAGCGCCGCAAGATTGCCTCGTTCTGCAATGTGCGCACTGAGGCCGTGATTCCTGCTCTGGATATCGATACCATTTATGCGGTGCCGATTTCATATCATGAGGCCGGGATGGACCGCGAAGTGCTGCGGCATTTTAATTTGCCGTTTGATTCAGAACCGGACGTATCGCGCTGGTCCAAAATTGTTGACGTGGTGCGAGCACCCGAAGGTGAAGTACGCATTGCCGTGGTGGGCAAATATACCAATTTGCTGGACAGTTATAAGTCGCTCGCCGAGGCGCTAGCGCACGGTGGCATTGCCAATAAGGTGAAAGTGCATCTGGACTGGATCGATGCGCAGGTGTTTGAGCAGCCCAATACGGTGCAGCAATTGCAGGGCGTGCATGGCATTTTGGTGCCCGGCGGGTTTGGCGAGCGTGGCACAGCCGGTAAAATTGAAGCCGTAAGATTCGCTCGTGAGCGCAAAGTGCCGTTCCTGGGCATTTGCTTTGGTATGCAAATGGCGGTGATCGAGGCCGCGCGTAACCTCGCCAATATGCCTGCTGCCTCCTCAACCGAGTTTGGCCCGTGCGATGTCCCAGTGGTGGGGCTTCTGACCGAATGGGCACGCGGCAATGATATTGAACGCCGCCGCGCTGGTGGCGATTTGGGCGGCACCATGCGTCTGGGTGCCTTTGAAGCCCATCTGGCCGAAGGCTCTTTGGTGCGTGAAGTTTACAGTGGCCGTGGCGAAATTTCAGAACGCCACCGGCACCGCTATGAGGTGAATATTCATTACCGCGACGCGTTGGAAGCTGCCGGCTTGCGCTTCTCAGGTCTCTCGCCCGATGGCGTGCTGCCCGAGATTATCGAATACCCTAACCACCCCTGGTTCATTGGTGTGCAATATCACCCTGAGTTAAAATCCAAACCCTTTGCGCCACACCCGCTGTTTGAGGGTTTCATTGCGGCTGCGGTACGGCAATCGAGGTTGGTATGATCGAGGTTGGGTCTTTGAAGGTCGGCAATGAGCTGCCATTTACGCTGATCGCCGGGCCATGCCAGATTGAATCCGAAGCGCATACCATGGAAATGGCCAGTGCCTTGCACGAGATTTCGAAAAATCTCGGGATCGGGATTATTTATAAATCAAGCTATGACAAAGCCAACCGCACCTCCGCCAGTGCTGCGCGTGGTGTGGGAATGGCGCAGGGTTTGGAAATTCTGGCCCGGGTGCGTGAGACGTTTCAAATGCCGGTGCTGACGGATGTGCATGATGCGAGCCACTGCGCCCCTGCCGCCGAAGCGGTGGATGTGCTGCAAATCCCAGCGTTTTTATGTCGACAAACGGATTTATTGCTGGCCGCTGGCAATACAGGGCGCGCCATTAACGTTAAAAAAGGCCAGTTCCTGGCCCCGTGGGACATGCAGAACGTAGCAGCAAAAATTTCCAGCACCGGCAATGAGCGGATTATGCTCACCGAGCGCGGTGCCAGTTTTGGCTACAATACGCTGGTGAGTGATTTCCGTTCATTGCCGATTATGGCGCAAACCGGTTACCCAGTTATTTTTGATGCCACCCATTCCGTGCAGCAGCCGGGAGGGCAAGGAACTTCATCAGGCGGGGAACGCAAATATGCGCCGGTTTTGGCCCGCGCGGCATTAGCGGTTGGTTGCGCCGGGTTATTCATCGAATGCCACCAGGACCCTGACCACGCGCCCTCAGATGGGCCAAACATGATCCCGCTGCGGGAAATGGCAGGGTTGATCAAAACCCTGATGGCGTTTGATGATTTGGCGAAACACTCCACCCTTGCTGGGTAACGGAGCGAGCAAAAAATCTAAAGGACCAGGAATACCAGCACCACAATCAGCAACAGCCCCAAACCGCCGCCGTAATAAAGGCCTCCTGAACCGACGAACAGGCCGCCATGCAGGCCAAAACCACCACCAAGCAGTATCATAATCAATAGAATAATCAGCAGCAATCTCATGACACGTAACCTCACTATGTTTCTATACAGTTACATGTGATTTCATCGGCGCCGTTAAAGCCTTTGGTTCATGTCGATGCTGCCATGATTTGGTAATGTAACGCTAATTCGCTGGTATTATCTCAACCGTGGCGGTCAGCCCGGCAATCAACCGGACACCGGCCGGCACATGATCCAATGCGATCCGTACCGGCACACGTTGGGCAAGGCGCACCCAGGTGAAGGTGGGATTCACATCCGCCAGCAAATTCGGGCTGGCGACGCGCTCATGATCAGTAATCCCAGAATCGATGCTCTCCACATGCCCGTCCAGAGCGGGGCCACCGCCCAATAATGTGATGCGCGCCTTGTCGCCAATGGCGATGCGCGGCAGTTTGGTCTCCTCAAAATAGCCATCGACATAAATTGAATCCGTATCGACCAGTGCCGCCACCGCAGTCCCGCGCGTCACGAAATCTCCAGGGCGCATCGAGAAGTTTGTGACCTTGCCATTGACTGTGGCGCGCACCGTGGCGCGGGTGAGGTTAAGCTGCGCATCGGCTTCATTGGCATTGGCCAGGTCAAGCTCGGCCTGGGCTTCCAGCACCGCGGTATTGCTCTGATCTCTGATCTCGCCTGAAACCGCGTTGCCTGAAAGGCCATTATAGCGCCGCGCGTCGCTACCGGCTTGCGCCAATGCCGCCTTGTCCTTCGCCACCACCGCCTGGGCGGCTTGCAGGGCAACTTTGAAGCGAACATCGTCGATCTGGAACAGAGGATCACCGGTGCGCACGCTTTGATTATCATGCACGTAAATATTTGAAACGAGGCCCGAAACATCCGGCGCCACTTCAACGATGTCAGCGCGCACACGGCCATCGCGGGTCCAGGGGGCCAGCATATAATAAACCCATAATTGCCAGGTCACCAACGCCGCCACCAGCACCATGGCCAGGGTGGCGAGAAAACGCGGCAGGAATGATTGTGTTGTCATGGTTGATCCAAGCTCAGAAAAAATGATTGGCCACAGCCGCGATACCGCCAAGCAGCACCACCAGAATGGCGAGGTCGAATAAAGGCCGGTGCCAGACATATTGATAAACACCGGCGCGATTTAAAACCCGCCGCAACAGCACTGAAAATACCAGGGCTAGCGCCAGCCAAACCAGCAAGGGCGGCAGCAGCACGCCGTAAAAATCGATTTCGCCGATCATGCGGCGATCGCTATTTCAGCAAGCGGTGGCGGCACACTGGCAAACAACACACTGCGCAACCCTACCAGCATCATCAATGTCTCCCGGTGAGGGCGGCTTTGCGCGGCATCAGCACGATGAATGATCCCAGCGATGGCATCATCAATCGCCTGCCGCAAAACAGGCGAAGCCGCCTGCAGGGGGTTGCCCTGGTAGTGCGCCGCCACGCCCGCCAGCACGGCGGCATTGCGCAGTTGCTCAGCCGGCGAGAGAAACGCCATTTCACGTTGCAGCCCAATGGTGTTCAGCCCCACCCGCAGGTCAATCAGCGCATCAGCGGCAGCAATATCCGCCCCCGGCGAGACCGCTGCCAGCCTGGGCATCAACAGGCCGAGCCGGTCCATCATCACGCCGGTCAGATGGGCGCGGTCATGCCGGGCCTGCGGGCCTGCGGCGGCGGCAATGTCGCGCCAGCCCGCGCGGACTAGGCGCTCGGCACTCCAAGCCGCCCCCACCGAACGGATCAGCCTGGTGACAACCAAAGCCGTCGAGAGGCCAAAAATCAATGCCAGGGAGCTATTCACATAGGACGCGAAGTCCCCGGCGTAGCCATTGTTCAACGCCAATGTCGTGGCACCCACCGCGCCCATTACCATCCCGGTGCCAAAGGTGGCGGGACGGGACACCAGGACACCGATGAGCAGCCCTGCTGGCAGCAAAACCAGCATCAATTCCGGAAAGGTCTCCACCCGCGGCAAAATGGCAAAGCCATACAGCGCATCCGCCACCACCACGATCAACGCATTGCGGGTCATCTGCGCGATGGCTGGTGCCGGGTCATCCTGTGCCGCGAAGAACGAACAGGCCACGGCCACCATGATCGCCGCCCCGGCCCCGGCGGGCCAAACCGTAAGAATCCAAAAGCCACACACCAGCAACACCGCAACGGCCGCAGCGGCGGCGGAGAGCAATGCCAGCCCATGGTCATGCACCCGATGAGGTGCTGCTAACGCTCCCTCTGCTTTGGATGTGGGCGGCTCAGGATCATTATCAGTCACATGGGCGCGAATGGCGCGGGAATCGCGGACCATGCTCACCAACTCACGCAGCCGCACCAGCAAGGTGGTGCGCAATATGCCGGACCAGGTCAGCCTAGCCTCACCGGCTTGCTCGATGGCGGCGATATCGGCTGTAAGCCTGGTTGGAACATGCTCGGCCCCGCCGTCACGTATCCAGGCTGCAATCTCGTCCAGCAGCTTTTGCAATGGCGGGGTGATGCCGCCGATGAGCTTTAATTGCGCCACCCGGTCACCGATTGAACTTAGCACCGGCATCAAGCTCAACACATAGAGCCGCAACCGCTCGATATGGCGGGTGGCCGATTGCAAATGCGACGTATCATAGGCCAGTTGGCTGACCATCATACTGATCTCCACCGCCTCAGCCGCGAGTTGGCGGCGCGCAGCACGGGTGGCGGCATCTTCCTCTCGCCCGTCCAGAGCAGCTTGTGCCCAATCCACCGCCGGTTTCACCCACGCCAAAATCCGCGCCGCCAGCACCGGGCCCAAAGGCCGGGGAAAGAAAATGGTGCCGACGAAGGTGGTGCAGGCAATGCCAATCGAAATTTCCTCAACCCGCGTCAATGCGGTCTGGAAAATATGGCCGGGGTCCGAGACGCTGGGAAAACCGATGATGGCCGCGGTATAGCCCGCTAGCATAAACAAATAGGCGCGGGGCGAGCGATCCAGCAGGGAAAGATACAGGCAAAGCCCGATCCAGAGCGCAAAGCCCAGGCTCAGCAGCACCGGCGCATCGACAAGGTTCGCCACCAGCGCCACCGCCGCCACCCCGCCCACAAGCGTGCCAACGAAGCGGTAAAGCGCCTTGGAGCGCATGGCGCCGGTGAGCGGTTGTGCTACGATATAAGCGGTGGCCATGGACCAGTACGGATTGTCCAACCCCAGCCAGAAGGCCAGCCCAAGGGCCAGCATGGCCCCCAGAAAGGTCTTCAGAGCGAAAACCAGTTCGCCGGTGGTCGGCAAGGCTAATCCAGTAAGCCTGCAAACAACGGCGTGCTGAGGTAACGCTCACCATAGGAGGCGATAATGGCAACGATCATCTTACCGGCATTTTCCGGCCGCGCCGCCAGTTGCAATGAAGCCCAGAGCGCAGCACCTGATGATATGCCCACCAGCAGCCCTTCCTCCTTGGCGGCCCGGCGGGCGGTGATCAGCGCATCGTCATTGGTCACACGAATAATTTCATCGTAGGCGTGAGTGTTCAACACAGCTGGCATAAACCCGGCCCCGATGCCCTGAATGACATGCGGGCCTTTCGGCCCACCTGAGAGCACCGGCGAGGCATCGGGTTCAACCGCCACTGCCCTGAACGATGGTTTGCGTGACTTGATCACCTCGGAGACGCCGGTGAGTGTTCCGCCGGTTCCGACGCCCGAGACCAGAATATCAATGGCCCCATCGGTATCGGCCCAAATTTCCTCAGCCGTGGTACGGCGATGAACCTCAGGGTTGGCCAGGTTGCTGAATTGCTGGGGCATGAAATATTGATCGCCGGAGGCTACAATTTCCTCGGCTTTGCGAATTGAGCCGCCAATGCCATCAGCCCCAGGGGTGAGGACCAGTTCCGCGCCGTAAGCCCGCAGCACCGCGCGGCGCTCCTTGCTCATGGTCTCGGGCATGACGATGATGCATCTATAGCCACGGGCAGCGCACACCATGGCCAGACCAATGCCGGTATTCCCAGAGGTGGGCTCAACAATCACACTGTCCTTGTTGATCAGGCCGGCCTGCTCGGCGGCCTCGATCATCGCCGCCGCGATACGGTCCTTCACCGAATTTGACGGGTTATAAAACTCCAGCTTGGCCACGATATTGCCAGGTAACCCTGCCGAAAGCCGGTTGATCCGCACCAGCGGGGTGTGGCCGATGAGCGCTGTGACGTTATTGGCAATTTTCATGGGGGAGGACTCCTCAGGGCCAGGGTTAATAACAGTTATTAGATCCTACGGCTTCATAACCTGCCGGCCTTGGCAATGCATAGGGCACCTGCCAGCCCGTGTCGGCGGGGCAAAAAAGCTTGGTCGCAGCGATGCAAAAATCATTTTTTGGCCCGCTGCTTTGGAATCTCACGGCTCGTCGAAAACCGCGCAGCGATGGAGCGGGCAACCACCAGCACGATGACCACCACGCAAAGCGCAAGCAAGTCAGTTGACGAAAAATTTTGCGCATAAAGCTTGATGAGAATCTCACGCAACGCAAACACGATGGTGACATCAAGAAGATTCGAGAGGCGGATATGCCGGGACCGCGCATATTCCATGAAAGTGTTAAATAACTCAATCAGAATCACAACGTCCAGTACGCGGGCCACGAGCATCCTGAGCGCCACTTCGTCTGGTGAAACCGTATCATCCGTGCTGATGCTATGCAGCAGTGGCACCATGTGGGCCATGCCGATGACAGCCTCAGAAAAGGCAAACAGCAGTGCGATCAGCATCAGGGGAATGACGCCAAGAATAATCAGGTCAACCGCACGATCATACAGCCGGAACACCAGATGGCGTACATCTTGCGGGGATTGATCGTCGGGGTCTTCCATCTCAGACATGAAGTTCCTCACAGGTTTTGGCTTATATCATGGCTTAATGAAGCTGGGACCGCCAGCCGGGGCAATTACGGCTTTGCAGATCGCGCCCTGGTTGCTAGATCGTAACCCATGACCAGCATTCAATCTTGGCGCAGTGCAGCCGGTTGCGGGATTTTCGCCGCTGGCCTGTTGCTGGCCGGTTGCGCGCACCAGGCAGCCCCGCCGCCGGTGGTGGCTGCCGTCAAAGCGCCAGCGCCGCCCTCACCTGACCCGGCAGCTTTGCACAAAGCCTTCGAGACCGGATACGCCGCCGGCTATGCCGCCGCGAAACGCATGCAGGCACGGCTTGATGAGCAATTAAAGCCGCAGCCTGGCATAGCGGACGCCAGCCAAGCCCAGTCGAATCAAGCCACAACCTCAACTACGGCGGTTGGGCAGCTCAACAACTTCGCGATCAATGGCCCCGCCGACGAGGCGACTAACGCTTCTGGAGATATTTTCCAGCAAACTGGACAGGCTGTACCGGTAGGCCACGGCAACTAGGCCATATTCTTTATGACAATGGGTATCAGTTGGTCTGCGGACTGTTAAACCGCGTGATGACTGGTGTGTTTGAACACCCCACGGCCAAACCCGCCCGGGTTATGCGGTGCCTTGGGCGTGTTGCGGTTAAACAAGGCAAGCAAGAACATAACGGCGTTGGTGAACACCCGCGCCTGCCTGATTTGATATTTGAATTCAGCCGGATACAGCTTTACGCCACCGGCAGAACCAAAATTATCTAAACGACTCATTTACCACGTCCTTCTTCATCCGGCGCAATCCGGGGAAACTTTCCCCCCTTCATTCCAGATCGTTATACCACAGTATTATTGTGCGTCGCACCATAACAACGCGGCTCATGAGGCATGGCTGGTTTGCAAGCCATGACATTTGTCAAATTTCAGATTTACCAGGGGGTGAAGGGGGGCAGCTGCCGGTTTGATGGAGACCCGCTTTTAGCCGCAATAAAATTGCTCTAGTGCCTTGTAAAATTCACCGAGCCATCTGATTGCCGCTGGCAGCACAGCGCTAAATGAGCTAGATGGTTGCACTAGTCACCGCGAGGAGTCTTCGATGTTCGCCATAGTGCGAGATTTTATTACCATCCTTCGCACGGGGATTTTCGAGCATCGTTTGTATGCGCGGGTCTATCTTGGGGGCTTATACGCGGCCCCGTTTGCCTTGCTGCATTATCTCCTGCGCGGCGAGGCTGAGGGCGCAAACCCCTGCCTTTTTTTTGACCCCGCATTCTACCGTGCGGCACAAGGCAGCAAGGGCCGGGGGAATTTGTTCGCCGGATTCCTGCGCAGCGGTGACGCAGGGCCTCCCTGCGCGGCGTTTGACCCGGACTGGTACCGCGCCCATACGCCCGGTATCGCCTCCAGCAAACTCTCTCCTTGGCGGCATTTTCAGAAACACGGTCTCGCCGGATGGCACGACCCCGCGCCGAATATTTCCCTGCGCTTTATCTTCATCACCTACACCAAGCACCGCTCCCATCGCGTGGGGCGCAAACTCTACGAGATTCTTGCCACCCAAAATCCCTTACCGCCGCTCACGCCTGCCGCCCTCAAGCAGAGCCAGACAAATTTCCGCGCCCAGATTAGGCTCGAGGTGCAGCAAGCCTTGCCCCAACGCAGGCATAATAATTTGGTTTTCGTGCAAACCTCTGGCAGCCACCCCGCCAGCATCGAGGCGGGCCGCGCCTACGATTTGATGCTCAACCACTACGCTCCCCTCGTGGCCGCGCGCGAGGCTGACTATGTTCTGGCGCAGCGCGGGACCAAAGTTACCGCCATTGACACAATTTTGCGCCAGCAGCCGGATTTGCTGTTGCGCTATGACCACACGCTGTTTCTCGACGATGATGTTGAGATGGATGCCGCCGCCATCAATGATTTTTTCTCTATCATGGAGCGCTGCGAGCTCGACCTGGCGCAACCGGCACTGACCACTGATTCCGTCGCCTCCTTCAAAGAGCTATTGGTCCAGCCTGATGGCGCACCCGTCCGTCCCTTCAACTGCGTGGAAATCATGGCCCCCAGCCTATCGAGCCGCGCATTGCAACATTGCGGCTGGGTCTTCGGCGTCGGCATCAGCGGTTTTGGCGTTGACATGCTGCTGGGTGCCGAGGTGCATAAGCAGTTTGGCAATACGGTTGCCGTTATCAACACCATCACCGCCCGCCACGCCCGACCACAGGACAGGCAGGACGGCGCATTCTACCGCTACATGGCGGCCAACAGCATCAACCCGATGGTAGAATTATACGTGCTGTTGGAAGAACATAACATTCCCCTTGCCATAACGGCGCTTTAAGGATTTGCCTTCACACCGCTCGCCCGTGCTTATTAGCGAAGGCGGTTTAAATCTTCGGCCGTAACGAGGCTGCTGGTGGCGGTCATGGGCAAGCTGGCGTCAAAGGCGCGAAAACGGTCACGCGGGTTGGGGCTGGTATCAAATGACGCGATGATTTCATCGTACTTGTCTTTAAGGACCGTCGAGGCCGGGTTGAGACCAGTGACCAGAACCAGCCCGGTAGGGGGGGCATCAAGCGCGATGATGGTTAAATCCGGCCGGTATTTTTTCAGCGCCTCGGCGGCCAGCCAGACATCGCCGGTCCACCACTCAGCCTGGCCGGGCTTATCAGGGCGCGAGCGGTCATCCTCATCACGGCGGGCCATCACCTCATCGGTTGGGAAACAATCATGCAGCGCGATCACTGAATCCGGCTTGCAATGCGGCTCGGTGTTGATGAAGTCGCGCAACAAAAATTCTGCCAAGTGCAGGCCATCCAAAAAGGCGAAATCGATCGGGCGGCCGAAAATCGCGGTGGGGCTGTGGGCGGCAAAAAAATCGTCGCTGGTCATGGCATAGAGATGGCAAACCGGTTTGTTGTTGTGAAACGCCGGGATGAGGCTGAATTGCGGGTCAATGGCGATTGAGGCGCAGGAGGCAAGTGCCAGCGAACCGCCCGAACGGCTACCAATTTCAAAATAGGTGGCAGGTGCGAGAATGGTATGCAGGCGGGCGAGCACGGTGGTGTATTCCTCGCCCTTATGGTCCGGACGCCAGATATATGCAGCAGGAAACGGCGGGATAGGGTGCAGCTTATTTTTTAATCTCGAGATAAAATTACTCATGGTCATCGCCCTTAACTGGAATGAAAAGATTAAAATAAAGCGGCTGCAAATTTTGTTCTCATTTAAGGCTTTTTACAAAGTTTTTTACGGTTTGTCGAACGGGCAACCCAAAGCCAGCTCAATTTTTATTTTTGAGCGAACGAATGCTTCAAGCCGGCTTATCAAAAATTTCGATAAAATGACGCTGGTGTTTGGTAATCCGCTGGTTGGTAACTGCAATCAACCGGTGCACCATAATGCTCACGTTATAAAAAAGGCGAAACCAACCATCTGGGTTATGCGTTTTAATGCTGCCATTTAATGTGACCGTAATTGATCTGTAAGATAACCCTTGAGTGCCGAGCGGCTTCGCTTTTTGTAAATTTTTCAGCACTGGAGCCTGAAATAACGCCCTGGCGAACCAATAAGGAGCAAGATTATAGCTCAAAATGCGTTCATTTTTGATTATTACGGATTTTGCCTCTAAATCGACTGGTAAATAAAATTTGAGTGGGAGCATTAGGATGACTGATTTAGCGCGGGCATTTTCAAGAGATATTTTGCCGCGTGATTTGGGCGCTGGGCCAGGCGGTGAAACCGGCGTTCAATTTACAATCGGGGTTTTGGTCACCAAAAAAGATGAATATGTAGAGTTGCTGGAATCATTTCATGATGCAGGGTTTGGCACCGATGACTGTGAGTATATTTTTATTGACAACACCAAAAGTAACCAAGCCGATGGCTACACAGGGTTAAACCGCATATTAAATGAGGCCAAGGGGCGGTTTGTTATTTTATGCCATCAGGATGTGCGGTTGTGTTTTGATCATCGCCCGGTTCTTGAAACAAAATTGTTGGAGCTTGATAAGTTTGACAAAAACTGGGGTCTGGCGGGGAATGCTGGCGCTGATACGACAAGAACAATTGCCATACGCATTACGCATTTTAATGGGCGCGAAGAAAAATCTGGCAGGTTCCCAGCGAAGGTAATGTCCTTAGATGAGAATTTTATAATTGTAAAAAAATCTGCGCGGCTAGGTTTTTCGAATGATCTAACTGGGTTTCATTTTTATGGAACGGATATTTGTTTGCAAGCCGATATAAAAGGATTTAACGCTTACGTTATAGATTTTCATTTGCACCATCTGGGCCTCGGCATAATGGGCGAAGATTTTTTTATGATGCGAAAAGAATTTAAGCAAAAATGGGATCGGGCACTGCGGGTAAGGCTGGTTAAAACAACTTGTATAACTTTGGCCATAGGGCAGTTAGTACAATTAGAATGGGGCATTATACGTCATCGTACTAAAAATTTACAAAAAAGCTTTGATAGAAAACTATATTTTTACTTTCAACGTTTGGTATCTTGGTTTCGTCATTAAACGATTTTCGGTGTTAGCAATAAATTTTTATTATGTGCTAAAATTCCATCGGGTGGCTTTTGGTGGGCGAAATTGCCACCTGCACTGAGCATTCAGTCTGCCACCATTTGCAAGCAACCACGCTGCTGAAATCTCACCACGCGCGTCTGGGGGGTAGTTTATAACCAGTCAGGTTTTGAAGCGCCAGCTTGGTTGGTGGCGGAGAGACAGGGATTCGAACCCTGGGTACGCTTTCACGCACACACGCTTTCCAAGCGTGCGCCTTAAGCCGCTCGGCCATCTCTCCAGCGCTGTGTGGTATTACCTAAAGCCGGCGGTTAGCTCAAGGGCTGGTCAGGCATCCATTTTTAGGGCGGCCAGGAAGGCTGATTGTGGAATTTCCACCTTGCCGAACTGGCGCATGCGTTTTTTACCCTCTTTTTGCTTATCCAGCAGCTTACGCTTGCGCGAAATATCACCGCCATAACATTTCGCTGTCACGTCCTTGGACATGGCGCTAATGGTCTCACGCGCGATCACCCGGCTGCCAATGGCGGCCTGAATGGCAATTTTAAACAGCTGTTTTGGAATAAGGTCTTTCAGCTTGGCGCAAATGGAGCGCCCGCGGCTTTCCGCCGCTGAACGGTGCGCAATGAAGGAAAGCGCATCCACCGGCTCCAAATTCACCAGAATCGAGATTTTCACGAGGTCAGCCTCGGCGTAATCCTCCATCTGATAGTCAAAGCTGGCATAACCCCGGCTGATGGATTTCAGGCGGTCATAAAAATCAAACACCACCTCATTAAGCGGCAAGCGGTACACCGCCATGGCGCGGTTGCCTACGTATGTCAGGTCAGCTTGTTGGCCCCGGCGCTCGTTGCACAGCGTCAGCACAGCGCCCAGGTAGTCATCAGGCACCATGATGGTGGCACGGATCCAGGGTTCTTCGATATGGTCGATCACTGAGCCGTCTGGCATGTCAGACGGGTTATGCAGCAACTCCATCTCGCCGTTTGATTTGAAAATTTTGTAAACCACTGATGGGGCAGTGGCGATGAGGTTAAGGTCAAACTCGCGCGACAACCGCTCCTGGATGATTTCCAGATGCAGCAGGCCCAAAAACCCGCAGCGATAGCCAAAACCAAGGGCGGCGGAGGTTTCAGCCTCATAATGGAAGCTGGCATCATTCAGACGCAGCTTGCCAAGGGAATCGCGTAATTTTTCAAAATCATCAGCATCCACCGGATACAGCCCACACCACACCACCGGCACCGAGGGTTTGAAGCCCGGTAGTGCTTCAGCAGTAGGGGTGCGGTCATCGGTGATGGTATCCCCCACCTTGCAATCCGCGACGGTTTTAATGGCGGCGGTGATGTAGCCCATCTCGCCCGGCCCAAGTTCGGTCACCGGGCGCATTTTCGGCGTAAATACGCCTAGCTGTTCAATCGGGTGAACAGCCCCGGTTGCCATCATACGAACCTTCTGGCCGCGGCGCAAAACGCCATTTTTAACGCGCACCAGTGTCACCACACCAAGGTACTGGTCGTACCAGCTATCAATCAGCAGGGCAGAAAGCGGCGCATTAATATCACCGGTGGGTGCTGGCAGGCGGGTAACCAGCGCTTCCAGCACGCCTTCAATGTTGATGCCGGTTTTGGCTGAAATTTCCACCGCCTCGGAGGCATCCAGCCCAATCACATCCTCAATTTGCTGCTTTACGCGCGGCACATCAGCGGCGGGTAAGTCAATTTTGTTGAGCACTGGCACGATCTCATGTTGCGCATCGAGCGCCTGGTACACATTGGCCAGGGTCTGGGCTTCAACACCCTGAGAGGCATCCACCACCAGCAGCGAGCCTTCACAGGCGGCCAGGCTACGGCTGACCTCGTAGGCAAAATCCACATGGCCGGGCGTGTCCATCAGGTTCAGCACATAGGTTTTGCCGTCCTTGGCCGGGTATTCCAGCCGGACCGTCTGCGCCTTGATGGTGATGCCGCGCTCTTTCTCGATATCCATGGAATCGAGCACCTGCTCAGTCATCTCGCGGGCGGTAAGGCCGCCGCAATACTGAATCAGCCGGTCGGCCAGGGTGGATTTGCCATGATCGATGTGAGCGATGATGGAGAAATTACGGATCAGGGTGGTGGGCGTTTCGGTCATGTTGGGTACATACGCTAGTTATTGCGTTTTCACAGCCTTTGGCGGCAGGGCCAATGCTAAAGATAATTCCTTCAAGCGTTTTGCATCCACTGGTGCGGGGGCGCCCATCATTAAATCTTCGCCCTGCTGGTTGAGCGGGAAGGCGATAACCTCGCGGATGTTGGGCTCATCGGCGAGCAACATCACAATCCGGTCAATCCCCGGGGCCGAGCCGCCATGCGGCGGGGCACCAAAGCGAAACGCGTTCAACATGCCGCCAAAACGGGCTTCCACCTCCTCGGGGCCGTAGCCAGCAAGCTCAAACGCGCGCAGCATGATGTCTGGCCGGTGGTTACGAATAGCACCTGAGGACAGCTCAACGCCGTTGCAAATAATATCATATTGAAAGGCTTTGATGGTAAGCGGGTCTTGCCCGTTCAAAGCCTCCAGCCCGCCTTGCGGCATTGAGAACGGGTTATGGCTGAAGACGATCTGCTTGGTATCCTCATCCAGCTCATACATCGGGAAATCAACAATCCAGCAGAATTTGAATTCGCCGGCTTTAATCAAGCCCAGATCATTACCCAATTTGGTGCGCACGGCCCCGGCGAACTTGGCAGCCTCCAATGGCTTGCCTGCCGCGAAAAACACCGCATCACCAGCGCCCAGGCCGCAAACGGCGCGGATAGCCTCCGCGCGGTCAGCATCAAGGTTTTTGGCAATCGGGCCCTGCGCACCAGCCTCATTAAAGGTAATATAGCCCAAGCCGCCCGCCCCTTCGGCGCGCGCCCATTCGTTTAATTTATCAAAAAAGCTGCGCGGGTTGGCACCCGCCCCGGGGGCAGGAATGGCGCGCACAATGCCGCCGGCTTCAATAATTTTGGCAAATAGCCCAAAGCCTGAGCCTTTGAAGGCCTCAGTCACATCCTGAATGAGCAGCGGGTTGCGCAAATCCGGCTTATCAGAGCCATATTTCAGCAGCGCATCATCATACGCAATGCGCACAAACGGCGGCTTGGTAACGCTGCGGCCTTGTGCAAACTCCTCAAACACCCCGGCAATCACGGGTTCAATGGTGTTAAACACATCTTCCTGCGTAACAAAGCTCATCTCGAAATCAAGCTGGTAGAATTCGCCGGGCGAGCGGTCCGCCCGTGAGGCTTCATCACGAAAGCACGGCGCGATTTGGAAATATTTATCAAACCCGGCCACCATCAGCAGTTGCTTAAACTGTTGTGGCGCTTGCGGCAGCGCGTAGAATTTGCCGGGGTGGTTGCGGGCGGGCACCAAAAAGTCCCGCGCCCCTTCCGGCGAGGACGCCGTGAGAATCGGGGTTTGGAATTCGGTAAAGCCCGAGGCCACCATGCGGTTACGAAACGAAGCGATAACCCCGGCGCGCAGCATGATGTTTTTATGCACCGAGTCGCGGCGCAAATCGAGAAAGCGGTATTTCAGCCGCAGCTCATCAGGGTAATTCTCGCTTCCCGCCACCTGGATGGGCAGCACATCAGCGGTGGATTGCACGATGAGGCTTTCCACCTTCAGCTCGATCTCACCAGTTGGCAGCTTGGCGTTGGAGGTACCAGGGGCGCGCGCCACCACCTCACCCGTAACGGTAATCACGCTCTCAACCCTGAGCGCCTCAGCCTGCGTAAAGGCGGGGGTACCGGCGGCAAACACGCATTGGGTAAGGCCAAAATGGTCCCGCAAATCCAGGAACAGCAGCCCGCCATGGTCGCGCTTGGCGTGCACCCAGCCGGAGAGGCGGGCGGTGTGGCCAATATCACTGGCACGCAGGGCGGCGCAGTTGTGGGTACGGTAGGCGTGGGGGGTGATTATGTTCATGGATGCGGAAAGAACCGACGCCCCCCTCCCTGTCAAGCCGGTGTTTGTGTAAGGGGAGATATGAACACTGCCCCGATTTTCCCGCCCGCCGTTTTTATCACCGATTCTTCTGACCTGACCGCCCTTTGCGAGCGCCTCGCTGCTGAGGAATTTGTCACCGTTGATACCGAATTCATGCGGGAGAAAACCTACTACCCTGAGCTTTGCCTGGTGCAATTGGCCGGCGCCCATGAGGTTGCGGTGGTGGACGCCCAGGCCAAGGGGCTGGATTTAGCGCCTTTGGGCGCGCTGTTGGCCAAGCCGGATGTGGTGAAAGTGTTCCACGCCTGCCGCCAGGACGTGGAAATTTTCCTCCTGATGTTCGGTACGGTACCATCCAACCTGTTCGATACCCAGGTGGCCGCCATGGTGGCGGGGTTTGGCGACCAGGTGGGGTATGACGCGCTGGTGCAAGCTCTCACCGGTGGGCATATTGATAAAGCCCATCGCTTCTCTGATTGGTCAGCCAGGCCCCTCACCAGCGCGCAAGTTACCTATGCGGCGGCTGATGTGACGCATTTGCGGCTGGTATATGAACGCCTGATCGCTAGGCTGCGGGTTGATGGCCGAATGGATTGGGTGGGCCAGGAAATGGCCGCCCTGGCTGACCCTAACACCTACCGGGTTGACCCCGAACGCGCCTGGGAGCGCTTAAAGCTGCGCACCGGCAACCGCCGCCAGTTGGCGCTGGTGCAAGCCATTGCCGCCTGGCGTGAGCGCGAGGCCCAGCGCATCAACATCCCCCGCCAGCGGCTGGTGAAGGACGAGCAAATCCCTGAAATTGCCGCTCTGGCCCCGCAAGACGCCGAGGCCCTGACCCGTGCGCGCGGTATTTCAGCCGGGTTCGCGCAAGGCAAATCCGGCACCTCCCTGCTGGAAGTGATCGCCGCGGCGAAGGCGATACCAGAGGAAAACCTGCCCCGCGCCGAGCGCCAGCGCGAAACCCAGCGCGCCTCACCCGCACTGGTGGCGCTGCTGAAAGTGCTGCTGAACGCCCGGGCCGAGCAAAACAACGTAGCCGCCCGCCTGCTGGCCAGTTCCGAGGAAATTGAAGCCCTGGCCTTGGATGAAACCGCCCCCAACGCCGCCAATGACGGCTGGCGCGGCGAGATGTTCGGTGCTGACGCCGTGCGCTTGATCAAAGGCGAAATTGCGCTCTCAGCCCAAGGAAAGCGCGTTAAAATTGTACCGCTCGGTTAACCACAGGATTATTTTTGGGCTATCAACGCGTCGTCCATCTCCGCTGCACGTATCGCGGCGGGGCGGGCTTTGATGCGGTCCCAATAGGCGGAGAATTCCGGGCGGGGCGTGATGCTGCCAAAGCGCAGGCCGAAGCCAATTTGCGAGGCGATGTAGAGATCCGCCGCCGAGAATTTATCCCCGGCTAAATACTCAGTGGCTGATACCGCCTTTGCCAGCGTGTCCATCACCGCCTCGAAACTGCCGTATCCCGCCATGCGGCCTTTGTCTTCCGGCAGTTCAAAGCCGCAGGCCTTGTTGGTAATCGCCGCCTCAACCGGCCCAGCGCCAAAAAACAGCCAGCGGTAGTAGGCTCCACGGGCGAGGCTGCCCGAGGCCGGGGCCAGCCCGGCTTCTGGGAAGGCGTCAGCCAGATACGCACAGATGGCGGCCACCTCCGTCACCACCACATCGCCGTGGCAAATAGCTGGTACCTTGCCCATCGGGTTGATGGCCAGATACTCCGGCGCCTTCATGCTGGTGCCGTACCCCAGTACATTGGTTTCATAGGGCTGGCCCACTTCCTCCAACATCCAGCGGACCATCCGCCCGCGGGACATTGGGTTGGTGTAGAAGGTTAAATGGTTGCTCATGTCACGCTCCTGGGGTTTTTTCCCAGGCTAGCGTAAAGTGTAGCTAATGCACCAGAGAGGGCAGCATGTCATTCTGGATGATCGCCGCCTGCGCCAGCATGGAATCCGAGGCAATCGCCATCGGCGTGCCATCAGCCGCGTGAATGGCAAAGGCAGGGCCTTTTTCGGTCATCACGGGTTTCACGAAGGCAATCTCCTCGATGCCCAGCGTCGCCAATTCGGCAACTGAGATGTGGTGGATATCAAACACGGTACCGGGAATGATGTTGGCGGTACCGTCATGGGTTTTTATGTTCACGATAAAAAATCCTTTTCGCGCCAAAATGTTTGTTATATGCCGAAATGACGAAATTCGGGTCGCACCGGAAGCGTTAGTCGTCGGTTGAAGTCCCGCCATCGACCATGCGGTTAGCACCTACGGGCACTTTGGCCTGGCCTTTTGAGATCGGGATGGTCTTCACCACCGGTTGTGGCACAGGCCGCACTAAATCAACATGCAACAATCCGTTATCGAGCCAGGCCCCTTTCACTTCAATCCCCTCGGCGATCACGAACGCGCGCTGGAACTGCCGGGCTGCGATGCCCCGGTGCAGAAACACCCGGCCATTGCCATCGTCAGTCTGGCGGCCACGGATGACAAGCTGGTTGTCCTCCAGGGTGATTTGCAAATCATCCATGGTGAAACCGGCCACCGCCAGCGTGATGCGCAGCGAGATCGGGCTGAGTTGCTCGATGTTATAGGGTGGGTACCCGTCAGATGAGCTTTTTGCGGCGCGTTCGATCATTTGTTCGAGATGATCAAAGCCGAGAAATAAAGGCGACGTAAAGACACGGGTATTCATTGTGGCTCCCCCTGGTTGAGCGAAGCAGTTCTGCGGACCCAAAAGCGGCATCCACTGATGGTATGTTGTCACAATCTACGCGTCTTGCAAGTGGGCGCGTTGCCGGGTGGGCGAGCAAGCGGTAATATGGAGAGATGTCTGAACAAAAACTGCTCCTGCCTATATTAATTGTGCCTGATCCGCTGCTGCGCAAAATCTGCCGGGCGGTGACGCCTGATGATATGAAGCGGGTGAAAACCCTGATCCCACAGATGTTTGCCACCATGTACAAGGCTCCCGGCATCGGGCTGGCGGCCCCCCAGGTGGGAGCACTGCTGCGGCTGGTGGTGATTGACCTAGCACCTGAGAAAGTGCCGGCCCCGTTGGCGTTGATTAACCCTGAAGTGATCGCCAAGAGCGAGGATAAAGCCACCCGCGAGGAAGGTTGCCTCTCCTTGCCGGACCAATATGCCGATGTCACCCGCCCGGCCTGGGTACGTGTGCGCTACCTTGATGAGGCGGGCCAGAAGCAGGAAATTGAGGGTGATGGCCTTATGGCAACCTGCTTGCAACATGAAATCGACCATTTGAACGGCGTGCTGTTTGTGGATTATCTTTCCTCCTTGAAGCGCAACATGCTGCTGCGGCGGTTGGCCAAGGAACAAAAAGACCGGAAGGGCCGGTGATATGCGCATAGCCTTCATGGGCTCACCGGAGTTTGCGGTGCCGGCTCTGCAAGCGCTGGTGGCAGCCGGGCATGAGGTGGCGGCGGTGTACGCCCAGCCCCCCAAGCCTGCCGGGCGCGGCCAGCATGAAACCCCCTGCCCGGTTCACGCGGCGGCTTTGGCCATGAGGCTGAACGTGCGCACGCCCAAGCGGTTGCGGGGCAATGTTGAAGAAGCTGAATTTTTTGCTAGCCTGAAGTTAGATATAGCGGTGGTGGCGGCCTATGGGTTGATTTTACCTGCGGTGATTCTCAGCGCCCCAAGGCTTGGTTGCTTGAACATTCACGCCAGCCTGCTGCCACGCTGGCGCGGTGCCGCCCCCATCCAGGCCGCCATTCTGGCAGGGGATGACGCTACTGGCATCACCATCATGCAAATGGACGCCGGGTTAGATACTGGCGCCATGCTTCTCTCAGAAGCCACCCCGATTGGCCCGCATGACACCGCAGCTGACCTGCATGACCGACTGGCCGAAATCGGCGGACGGCTGATTTTGCGCGCCTTGAGCACCCCGCAAACCCCCAAAGTCCAGGATGATACGCTTTCCACCTACGCGCCGAAACTCTCCCGCGAGGACGCCCGGCTGAATTTCACCAAAAGTGCAGTGGAACTTGAACGCCAAATCCGCGCGTACCACCCCTGGCCGGGCAGCCTCGCGTTACTGGGCACTGCGGTTATTAAATTTTTGGCGGCTGAAATTGTGCCTGGTGAGGGCATTCCGGGTGAAATTCTGGATGACAAACTCACCATTGCCTGTGGTGAGGGTGCCCTGCGCCCCACCCTGCTGCAACGTGCTGGTAAAACTCCCATGAGCACATCAGCGTTTCTGCGCGGCTTTCCGGTGGCGGCTGAGTCCAGGTTTTTTTGACCTTGTTGTGGGCGCTGGAAGTCGAGTATGACGGCACACCCTTCATGGGCTGGCAGCGCCAAAAGCATGGGCTGGCCATTCAACAAATTATGGAAGAAGCCGGCGCCATGCTGTGCGGCGGCGACCCACCGGCCGCCATCGCCTCTGGCCGGACTGACGCCGGGGTACATGCGCTGGGCCAGGTGGTGCAAATGGAACTGCCGGATTACCCGGCAAAGCGGATTCGTGAGGCGCTGAACCATCATATGAAGCCGCACCCGGTGGTGGTGCTGCGGGCGGTGCATGCCCCGGCGAATTGGAATGCGCGGTTTTCCGCCATTGAGCGTACTTACCGCTATATTATTTCCAACCGTGAGGTGTGGCCCACGATTGAGGCCAACCGGGTATGGCATGTGCGCCAGCCCTTGGATGCGGCGGCGATGCAACGGGCGGCGAATTTACTGCTGGGGCACCATGATTTTTCCTCCTTCCGGGCTTCGGCCTGCCAAGCCAAATCCCCCATCAAAACCCTTGACGAACTAACCGTAACCCGCACCGGTAGCCAAATTATAGTCATGGCACGGGCGCGGAGTTTCCTGCACCACCAGGTCCGCAACATGGTAGGCTCATTGAAAATGGTTGGTGAGGGCACGTGGCCGGAACAGCGGGTGGCTGAGGTGTTGGCAGCCCGCAACCGCGCGGTGGCTGGCCCCACGGCCCCGGCGGACGGGTTGTATTTTGTAAATGTAAAGTACGCCCAAAATATATTCGAAGAGTCATAATGCTCATGGCTCCGGAATGATGACACGCGCACGGCCCCGCTGATGCAGATGTTACGGCTGGCAAGTTGAAAAGCTGCGGTAATCAGCCGACCATGCCGGGTATCAGGAGTCGCGTTTATGCCATATGAAAACTTCGTCCATCTGCGGGTACATTCGGCCTATTCGCTCTCGGAAGGGGCGATCAAGGTGGAGCAAATCCCGGCATTGGCGCGGGCGGGCAATATGCCAGCGGTGGCAATTACGGATACCTCTAACATGTTCGGGGCGTTGGAATTTTCGCAATATTGTCTGGCGAAAGGCATCCAGCCGCTTATTGGCTGCCAGTTGGGCCTGGCCCGCAAAGGCAGTGCGTTGCTGGCACCTGATTACGTGGTACTGCTGGCACAAACCCCCACCGGATTTGCCAATTTACAAAAACTCTCCTCTTTGAGTTTTTTAAACAACGAGGCCAGCGCCAAGGCGCAAATTTCAATGGAAATGTTGGCAGAACACGCGCAAGGGCTGTTTTTGCTCACCGGCGGGGCGCATGGGCCTATCGGCAGGCTGCTGGCAGAAGGCCAGATGGCGGAGGCTCAAAATATTTTGGCCGCGTTAAAGGCGCTGTTCCCTGAGCGGATTGGCATGGAATTGCAGCGCCATGGTGAAAAACTCGAGGAGGCGGTTGAGCCGGGGTTGATCACCCTGGCTGATAAATTCGCCATCCCCTTGGTTGCCACCAATGAATGTTACTTCTCCACACCAGGAATGTATGAAGCCCATGATGCGCTGCTGTGCATTGCCGAAGGCCGCGTGTTGGCAGAACCAGACCGGCGGCGGGTAACACCAGAACACTGGTTCAAGCCGGCTGCGGCTATGCGTAAATTATTCGCTGATTTGCCCGAAGCCTGTGACAATACCATCGCCATTGCGCAAAGCTGTGCTGCCATGGCGGAAACCAGTAAGCCGCTATTGCCCACTTGCCCCAAAGTGCGCGCGGGTACCACCGAGGCACAAACCATCCGCGCCATGGCTGGCGAAGGGCTGGAAGCCAGGCTGGATGCCATAAAACTAGCCGAAGATTTACGCGCGCCCTACCGTGAGCGGCTGCGCTTTGAGCTTGGCGTGATCGAGCAGATGGGTTTTCCGGGCTACTTCCTGATCGTGGCGGATTTTATCCAATGGGCAAAGTCACAAAAAATTCCGGTGGGGCCGGGGCGTGGGTCAGGTGCTGGCTCGGTGGTGGCGTGGGCGCTGCTGATTACTGATTTGGACCCGATAAATTTTGGGCTTTTGTTTGAGCGGTTTTTGAACCCTGAACGTGTTTCAATGCCGGATTTCGACATCGATTTTTGCCAGGAGCGGCGCGATGAGGTGATTGCCTATGTAACGCGTGAATACGGCAAGGACCGCGTGGCGCAAATTATCACCTTTGGTAAATTGCAAGCCCGTGCCGCCGTGCGTGATGTGGGGCGCGTTCTGGGGCTGCCATATGGGCAAGTCAATAAAGTAGCGGAGCTGATCCCCAACAATCCGGCCAAACCGGTAACGCTGCAACAAGCCATTGATGGTGAGCCGAAATTACAGGAGTTGCGCGCCCAGGATGAAGCGTTGCGGCGGTTGATGGAAATTGCCTTGCAACTGGAAGGTTTATACCGCCACGCCAGCACCCATGCCGCCGGTGTGGTGATTGGTGACCGCCCGCTCAACCAGCTGGTGCCACTATATAAAGACCCGCGCTCGGATTTATTGGTCACGCAATATTCGATGAAATATGTCGAGCAAGCCGGGCTGGTAAAATTTGGCTTTTTGGGCCTGACCACGCTGACCGTGCTGGACAGAACCCTGAAATTTTTGGCCGAACAAGGGGTGACAATTGATCTGGCCACCCTGCCCCTGGATGATGCCAAAACCTATGAGATGATTTCCAAAGGTGACACTGGCGGTGTGTTTACATTTGAAACGCAAGGCTACCGAGCGGCTTTGTTGCAGATGCGGCCTGATAAATTTGAAGACCTCGTCGCCATCCAGGCGCTCAACCGGCCCGGCCCGATGGCAAATATCCCAGATTATTGTGCACGCAAGCGCGGCGCCCCCTGGGAACCGCCGCACCCGGTGCTGGCGACCATTCTGGGTGAGACCTTCGGCATTATGGTGTACCAAGAACAGGTGATGCAGATCGCTCAGGTGATGGCCGGCTACACCCTGGCCGGTGCTGATTTATTGCGCCGTGCGATGGGTAAAAAAATTCGCTCTGAGATGGATGCGCAGCGCAAAATTTTTACCGATGGTGCGATCGCCCAAGGGTTTGATGTGGCCAAGGCCGAAGACGTGTTTGATTTGATGGCGAAGTTTGCTGACTACGGCTTCAACAAATCGCACGCGGCGGCTTACGCGCTGGTCTCGTACCAGACCGCTTATTTGCGAGCGAATTATCCGGTGGCGTTCCTGGCCGCCTGTATGAGCCTGGCCCAGGCCAACACCGAAAAGCTCGCCTCATTGCGCCAAGATGCCCTGCGGTTGGGGATTGCGGTGCTGCCACCTGACATCAATGCCTCCGGCGCTGATTTTACGGTGGAGAAGCAACATGATGGCACGTTAGCGATCCGTTACGCGCTCGGCGCCATCAAACGCGTGGGTGCTGCCGCCATGGCTCAAATTGTGGCCGCCAGAGGGGCTGAAAAATTCAAAAGCCTGGCTGATTTTTCCGCCCGGCTTGACGCGCGTGCCGCCACCAAAGGCCAGTTGGAAACTCTGGCAAAAGCCGGTGCATTGGATTCAATTGTCAACAACCGCGCGCAGGTTTTTGCCCTGGCTGAAACCATCATACGGCGCGCCCAAGCCCAGGCAGAAGAACGTGAGTCAGGGCAAGTTGGGTTGTTTGGCGGCGGCGAACCCGAAGCCATTCATCTGCCTGATATGCCAGACTGGCCACAAACTGACCGTTTGATTTTTGAAGCCGAGGCCATTGGGTTTCACATCAGTGCGCATCCGCTTGATATGTACGCAACCGCCCTGAAGCGCCTGGGCGTGGTGGCCTCAAGCGCCATTGAGCGCTGGGCCCAAAGCGGCAGCCGGATCAAACTCGCCGGCACCATGACAGCCAAAAAAGAGCGCATTACCCGCACCGGCAGCCGGATGATGTGGGTGACGCTCTCGGACATGGCCGGCAGTTTTGAAGTAACGTTATTCTCTGAGGTACTGGGCCGTAGCCGGGAGTTATTAACCGAGGGTAGCGCCTTGCTGGTAACCGCCGATGTGAAAATTGAAAATGAGGCTTTGAGAATCACGGCTCAAGACATCACGTCGCTTGACGCCGCCGCCGCCAAAGCAGGGGCTGGTTTACGGATCTGGCTAGACCGTACCGAGGCATTGCCACACATCAAATCACTGCTGGAGCGGGAGGGCAAAGGCCGTGGCAAAGTGGCTCTGGTGCCCAAACTAGGGGTGGAGCGCAGTTTGGATGTGGTGTTGCCGGGATTGTTTAATGTCTCACCCCGCCTGGCACAGGCTTTGAAAATGATTCCAGGGGTGGAAATGGTTGAGGATGTCTGAAAGGCTTGCCACCAAAACGCAACACGGCTAAACCCCGCATAGGAATGGGCGCGTAGCGCAGCGGTAGAGCACCACCTTGACATGGTGGGGGTCACAGGTTCAATCCCTGTCGCGCCCACCAAATTTTAGAATAATTTTTTTTTATTTCACTCCTATTGGCAGGGGTATCCTGCTGTTGGACAATGGGTCTTCGGCCCGCCATACGCAGTGGTGCGAGGCTCAATTGCTGACTTTATTTCATAAGAGGACGAAACATGACCATTCAACTCGGCCAGTTGGCACCGGATTTCGAACAGGATTCCAGCCAGGGGAAAATTAAATTCTATGATTACCTGGGCTCATCCTGGGGCATTCTGTTCAGCCACCCGAAGGACTACACCCCGGTTTGCACCACCGAACTGGCCGAAGTGGCGCGGCTGATGCCGGAATGGAAGAAGCGCAATGTGAAGCCGCTCGGCCTGTCGGTCGATACCGGCGAAAACCATGCCGGCTGGGCCGCCGATATCGTCGAGACCCAGGGCCAAGCCCTTAACTTTCCCGTGCTGGCCGACCACGACCGTAAGGTATCTGACCTGTATGGCATGGTTCACCCCGATGCTGACCCCTCAGTGACCGTGCGTTCCGTGTTCGTGATCGACCCCCATAAAAAGGTGCGGCTGATCCTGACCTACCCACCCTCCACCGGCCGGAATTTCCTGGAAATTCTGCGGGTTGTGGATAGCTTGCAGTTGACCGACGCCCATAAAGTGGCAACCCCGGTGAACTGGCAAGACGGTGAGGATGTGATCATTGTACCCTCACTCTCCGACGAGGATGCGAAAGCCCGCTTCCCTGAAGGCTGGAAAACCCTGAAGCCCTACCTGCGGATTGTGAAGCAGCCGAAGCTGCCGCGCGGCTGATTTAACGATTATGACGGGCCGGGAACACGGCCTGTCATAATAAAACCTTTACGGGCACAGGGTGTCATGGAACCTTCATCATACTGTCATCGGTCTGTCATGAAACGCGCTTATGGAGGCGCTCATGGAAATAGCGAGTCACCAAATGTCCACAGTTCCTCTGCCCGCCGACCTGCAAGCCGCCGCGGCGATGGATAAAGTAAGGGTTTCGATCCGCGACCTTAATTTCTATTATGGCGATAACCACGCGCTCAAAGACATTAATATCGACTATCTGGATCGCAAAACCACCGCCATGATCGGACCATCCGGTTGCGGCAAATCCACGCTGCTGCGGGTTTTGAACCGGATGTATGATTTATACCCAGGCCAGCGCGCTGAGGGCGAGGTGATGCTGGGCGACCAGAACATCATCGCATCGGGCGTTGATTTAAACCGCCTGCGCCGCCGGGTTGGCATGGTATTCCAGAAGCCGACGCCATTTCCGAAATCAATCTATGAGAATGTGGTTTTCGGCGTGCGTCTGCACGAAAAACTCTCAAAATCCGAGATGGATGAGCGGGTCGAATGGGCGTTAACCCGCGCCGCCCTCTGGGGTGAGGTAAAAGACCGTCTCAACAGCTCAGCAATCGGCCTTTCGGGGGGGCAGCAGCAGCGGCTTTGCATTGCCCGCTCAATTGCGGTGCGTCCAGAAGTGCTTCTGCTCGATGAGCCGACCAGCGCGCTCGACCCGATCAGCACGTTGAAGATCGAAGAGTTGATTGATGAATTAAAGAAAGACTTCACCATCATCATCGTGACTCACAACATGCAGCAGGCTGGCCGTTGCGCTGACCAGGTGGCGTTTTTCTATCTCGGCGAACTGGTGGAAGTTGGCTCCTCTAGCCAAATTTTCACCGCCCCGCGCGAGCGCCGCACGCAGGAATATATCACCGGCCGGTTTGGCTAAGGAACAACTGACATGGCTGAAGATACCAAACATATTGTCTCGAGCTTCGAGCTTGATCTGCAGAAGCTGCGTGACATGATTGCCGCGATGGGCGGGCTGGTGGAGCGCTCTGTGGCAGATGCCACCGCCGCCTTGCTGACGCATGACAGCGAACTCGCCGCACGGGTAGTGGCGCTGGATCCAAAAATTGACGCCGAAGAACGTGCTGTCGACCAATTCGCAGTCAAACTACTGGCATTGCGTCAGCCGGTGGCTGATGATCTGCGCCAGGTGGTGACCGCCTTGAAGATTATCACGGATCTCGAACGGATTGGCGATTACGCCTCCAACGTCGCCAAGCGCAGCTTGGTGTTGAACAAGGTGGCCAGCGCCTATTCGCTCTCTGGTATCGGCCAGATGGCCAATCTGGTGCAACAGAATTTGAAAACCGTGATTGACGCGGCTGGTGAAGCTGACCCGCAAAAGGCAATCACCATCTGGCGCGCTGACCAGATGGTGGATGATTTATACAACACCATCTTCCGCGAGCTTATCACTTACATGATGGAAGATGCCCGCAGCATCACCGCCTGCACGCATTTGCTGTTCATCGCCAAAAACCTGGAGCGGATCGGCGATCACGCGACCAACATTGCCGAGCTGACCTATTATGCTGTGACCGGCGAGACATTGCCAGATTTCCGCCCGAAGGGCGACCAGACCTCAGCCTATGTGCATATTGACCCGGCGAAATAAGCCATGAGTGAACAAAACAAGCCCTATATTCTGATCGTTGAGGATGAAGCGCCGCTGGTAACCCTGCTGCGCTATAATCTGGAAAAGCAGGGTTTTCGGGTGGAAGATGCCGGCGATGGGGGTGAAGCTCTCAACCGCATTACCGAAGCACCGCCTGATTTGCTCTTGCTGGATTGGATGCTGCCCACCATGTCAGGCATCGAGTTATGCCGGCAGTTGCGCAGGCGCCCCGCCAACCGGACCTTGCCGATCATCATGCTGACTGCCCGCGCCGAGGACCAGGACGCGGTACGCGGGCTGGACACCGGCGCTGATGATTACATCACCAAGCCATTTTCGACCGAAGCGCTGATCGCCCGCATCCGAGCCTTACTGCGCCGTTCCGGCACGGTGCCAACCAAGCTGAAGCTGGATTTCCATGATATTTCGCTTGACCCCGCTTCGCACCGGGTGTTGCGTAATGGCCGCGCACTGCATTTGGGCCCAACCGAATTCCGCCTGCTGGAGTTCTTCCTACGCCACCCCAAGCGGGTATTCTCGCGCGAGGACGTGCTAAACGCCGTGTGGGGCCGGGATATTCATGTAGAACCGCGCACGGTTGATGTGCATATCCGCAGGCTGCGCAAAGCCATCAATGGCCCTGGCGAGACCGATATTGTCCGCACCGTGCGGGCCGCTGGCTATGCGCTGGATATCGACGGCGCTGTAGCCGCCGCATAGAGGAACAAGACGGGAACAATTTATTAATAAAACCCGTCTTTTTCTGTTGCTAATTTGTTCCTGCCATGAGAGCCTCATTTCACGCGCTCGATTCGCGCTCAAAAATTGGCCCTTAGCAATTTGATCGGAACACGTTATGGTTGTATCTCCTACAGCAGCGAAACGCCGTTTGGCAGCCGTTGAATCGGTGTCGAACGCACCGGAGGTAACAATGGCTAAAAAACTCGACCCCGAAAAAAACAAGGCGCTCGACGCCGCCATGGCGCAGATCGAGCGCGCCTTCGGCAAAGGCTCCATCATGCGGATGGGCTCCAAAGGGACCGGCGAAGCATTTGATGTGATTTCATCCGGTTCATTGGGGCTGGATTTAGCACTCGGCATCGGCGGCTTGCCGCGCGGCCGGGTGATCGAAATTTACGGCCCGGAAAGCTCCGGTAAAACCACCCTCGCGTTGCACGCGATTGCCGAAGCGCAAAAACGTGGCGGTGTTTGTGCTTTTATTGATGCCGAGCACGCGCTTGACCCAACCTATGCCCGCAAATTGGGGGTTGATGTTGACAATCTTCTCATCAGCCAGCCCGACACCGGCGAGCAAGGGCTGGAAATTGCTGACACTTTGGTTCGCTCGGGTTCAATTGATGTTTTGGTTATCGACTCAGTAGCAGCCCTGGTGCCACGGGCCGAGCTGGAAGGCGAAATGGGTGATACCCATGTTGGTTTGCATGCCCGTCTGATGAGCCAGGCCTTGCGCAAAATCACCGGCTCGGTGGCGCGCAGCAATACCATGTTGATTTTTCTCAACCAAATTCGCCTGAAAATCGGTGTGATGTTCGGCAACCCGGAAACAACTACAGGTGGTAACGCCTTGAAATTCTACGCATCGATCCGAATGGAAATCCGCCGGATTGGGTCGATTAAGGACCGTGAGGAAGTCACTGGCAACCATACGCGCGTGAAAGTGGTAAAAAACAAACTCGCCCCGCCATTTCGCCAAATTGAGTTCGACATTATGTTTGGCGAAGGCATCAGTAAGGTCGGCGAACTTATCGACCTTGGGGTTAAGGCCAACGTGGTCGAAAAATCCGGCGCCTGGTTCAGCTATGACAGCCAGCGCATCGGCCAGGGCCGTGAGAACGCCAAACAATTCCTGCGCGACCACCCCGCAATATCCGACGCCATCGAAAAACGCATCCGCGATCAATCAGCCGTGGTGGCGGAAGCCTTGATGGTTGCCCCCGAAAGCGACACCGACAGCGAAGCCGAGGCGGCTGACTGAGGCGAGTGAGATAAGACCAGGGAGCGCTGCCCTCTGGTCTTTTCCTAATTCTACCCGGCCAACCCGGTTCGGTATTGCTTAGCGAGGCTGACGTAATGGGGGATCGTCTCGTCCCAGCGAGCGCGTTCTTCATGGCTCATAATGCGTACCAGTCTTGCAGGCGCTCCGGCCCAGAGTTCCTGCGGGCCGATGCGTTTAGCGGGTCCGAGTAAGCCGCGGGCACCGATGAGGCCGGCTTCTTCAATAACAGCGCCATCAAGAATAGTGGCGCCCATGCCGACGAAAGCGCGGTTGCGGAGTTTGCAGGCATGGATGATAGCGGCGTGACCAATGGTCACATCATCGCCGATATCAGTAAAATTCTCACCATGGTCAACGTGGATGATGGTGCCGTCCTGAATATTTGAGCGAGCTCCTATGATTATAGGGTTGGTATCACCCCGAAGAACACAATTAAACCAGACGCTTGCCTCGGGCCCCACCCGAACATCACCGATAAGCACAGCCGTCGGCGCGATCCAGGCAGTGGGATGGACAGTGGGCCAGACGCCGTTGAATGGATACAGCAAGCCGCCGGTTTTGGCTGGCGCGTGAGTGTCAAGCATCGTGAAGGTCCTTGTGTGAGGCGAGAGGGTCTGCCAGTCCGAGCATCAGAGCAATATTCTGAACAGCCGCGCCAGAGGCCCCTTTGCCCAGATTATCAAGCCGGGCAACCAGAACGGCATGATCATGCACCTCGTTGGCGCAGACAAAAATATCCAGGAGGTCAGTATCATTGAGGCCCTGAGGTTCAATTTCAACAGCGTTGATGCCAGCAGGCGGGCGCACCCGTAAACTGCTGACAAAGCGTTCATGATAGGCTTCGACAATTTCGTGGCCGCTTGGCCGGCCGGGCAAACGGTCAAGAAACAACGGGATTGAAACCAGCATGCCTTGCCGGAAATGCCCAACGGAGGGCACAAAAATCGGCCGACGGGACAGCCCGCTATAGCTGACAATTTCCGGCACATGCTTATGGGCAAGGGTAAGCGCGTAGATTTCAAAGGCCGGGCCGCCATCGGCTGCATGGGCCGCAATCATGGCTTTCCCGCCACCGGAATAGCCCGAAATGGCGTTGATGCTGATATCATGATTTGAGGTGATGATCCCCGCATCGACCAGCGGACACAGCAGCGCAATCGCCCCAGTGGCATAGCAGCCGGGGTTGGAGACCTTTTTGGCACTGGCGATGGCGGTGGCATGAGTTGGCGAAAGTTCCGGAAAACCATATACCCAGCCAGAGGACACCCTGTGAGCAGAACTCGCATCCAGCAGTTTGGGACCAGAAGCGCCTAGTGTTTCTACCATCGCGGCGGCATGACGAGCAGCCTCATCCGGCAGGCACAACACCACCAAATCAGCTTCCCGCATGGCTTCCAGCCGGGCACGCTCGTCCTTGCGGTCTGCAGCGTCCAAGCTGATCAGCTCGATGCCAGTCATTGGCAGCACGCGCTCAACGATACCCAAGCCCGTGGTGCCAGCCTCGCCGTCTATGAACAGTTTCGCCATTTTTCTCTCCGATACTGGCAACGATACACCTACCGTGCTAGGCGGTCCCAGAACTTATACCAGGGAAACCATTCATGTCTGAAGCCGCACCGGCCGTTGCGCCACTTGTCCTGAATATTCAATACACCAAAGATCTTTCGTTCGAAGTACCAAACGCACCCGCCATCTACACAATCCTGCGCTCGGCACCGCAAGTTAACATTAATCTCGATGTGCAAGTGCGCAAACTTGAGGAAGACCAGACAGTATTTGAAGTAACTCTGGCCGCCCGCGCCGAGGCGACCCTGCCGCCGGCGGAAGGTGCCAAGGCTGACGAGAAGCCGATGGTGGTGTTTATCGCCGATATTGCCTATGCCGGAATTTTCACCCTGAATGGCATCCCGGACAACCAGCAGGAGCCTATTTTGCTGGTAGAATGCCCACGCCTGCTGTTCCCATTTGCCCGCAACATTCTGGCCGATGTAACCCGCGATGGCGGCTTTCCGCCAGTAATGCTGGGCCCGATTGATTTCGTTGGTCTCTGGCAGGCCCGCGCCGCCCAGAACATGAAAACGGTGGCGAACGCTTGAGCCGCACCGCCGACATTACCCGCAAGACCAGCGAGACCAATATCTCGCTGGTGTTGAACCTAGATGGCACGGGCCAGGCCGAGATTGCCACGGGGGTTGGTTTTTTTGACCATATGCTCACCGCCTTCACCCGGCATGGGTTGTTCGATTTAAAACTGGTTGCGGCGGGCGATTTGCATATCGATGCGCATCACACAGTTGAGGATGTCGGCATCGTATTGGGCAAGGCTTTTGCCAAAGCTTTGGGCGAAAAGCGTGGCATCACCCGGTTTGGTCAGGCGATCGTGCCGATGGATGAGGCCCTGGTTGAAGCGGTGGTGGATTTATCAGGCCGGGCGCATTTAAGCTGGAGTGTCACGTTTCCCCGCCCGATGCTGGGCGAGATGGACACCCAACTGTTTGAGGAATTTTCCCGCGCATTGGCTGGCAACGCGCTCCTCACAATGCACGTGGTGCAAAAAACCGGCAGCAATGCTCACCATGTTGCGGAAGCGGCGTTCAAGGCGATGGGGCGGGCCATGAAAATGGCGGTTGCCATTGAACCACGCGTGGCCGGGGAGATACCCTCGACCAAGGGCAGCCTGTAGTTGCTTGTCACTGTTATTGACTATGCAAGCGGCAACCTGGCTTCAGCGGCAAGGGGGTTGGCTTTGGCGGCGGAGCGCCAGAATATTACCGTCAACATTCAAATAACGTCCGACCCTGAAGTTGTGATCAAAGCTGATCGGATTGTGCTGCCCGGACAAGGCGCCTTTGCTGACTGTGCCGCCGGTCTTGCCAGATTTGATGGGCTGCAGGAAGCCATGATGGCGCGGGTCGAGGCGGGCGCTCCGTTTCTGGGTATTTGCGTCGGCATGCAGTTAATGGCCACGCGCGGGCTTGAGCACCAAATTACGCCCGGCTTCGGCTGGATCGCGGGCGATATTGCGCCACTGCCAGCACCTGGCCTGCGGCTACCGCATATGGGTTGGAACGAGCTGGCTTTTACGCCGGGAGCCCATCATTTGCTCGACAAGCTACAGCCCGGCGATCACGCCTATTTTGTGCATTCCTTTGCCCTCAGCGGAGGCGATGAAACTGACCTGCTCGCGACCACGGATTACGGCGGCCGCGTGAGCGCCATGGTGGCCAGGGGCAACCGGGCGGGCACGCAGTTTCATGCCGAAAAGAGCCAGGATGTTGGTATCCAGATTCTGGGTAATTTCCTGACCTGGAACCCTTAATTCCGAAGTTTAATGCGGCATGGCTTGATTAGCAGGGCCACCGCTGCGAAGAGGCAGTCGTGAAACATGATATGCCCAAACCCGCAACCCTGACCGCCGAGCACCTCATCCGCTTCGATGATGAGGCTGATGTGCATGCCATCGCCGAAGCCGCCACGGCGGCAATACTGGAGGGCGGCGGATTCGGCTGGGTAAAGCCTCCGAAGGCCACGGTACTGGAACAATATTTCCGCGGCGTGCTCCTGGTGCCGGAACGCGAGTTGATCATCGGCCGGATGGACGGAGCGATCTACGGCGCAGCACAATTACTCAAACCCTCGCGCAACAATGAGGCGCAGGCTTTTGCCGCCACTATTTTGCATAATTTTGTAGCACCCTACGCGCGCGGACACGGGTTGGCGGGCTTGATTATTCAGAAAGCCGAGGAACGAGCCAGGGCTTTAGGGTTCCATGTGCTGAACCTCGATGTCCGCGAATCCCAGACCGCCGCTATTAAACTTTATGAGTCCGCCGGGTTCACCCGCTGGGGCACCCACCCCGCTTACGCGCGGGTGAAAGGCGCCTTGGTGCAGGGGCATTTTTATTACAAGCGGCTGACTAAATGAAACTAACGCTTTACCCGGCAATCGACTTGAAAGATGGCGCTTGCGTGCGGCTTAAGCGCGGCGAGATGGACCAGGCTACCATTTATGCCGATGACCCCGGAGCCCAAGCAGCGGCGTGGGAAGCCCTGGGATTTGCCTGGGTTCATGTAGTGGATTTAAACGGCGCCTTCGCTGGCAAACCGGTGAACGCCGAGGCGGTGCGGGCGATTTTAAAGGCGGTGAAAATTCCGGTGCAACTAGGGGGCGGCATTCGAGACTTAGGCGGCATCGAGGCTTGGCTGAATGCTGGGGTGAACCGCGTGATCCTGGGCAGTGCTGCCGCCAAAAACCCGGCAATGGTCCGTGACGCTTGTGCAAAATTTCCTGGCCGGATTGTGGTGGGCATCGACGCGCGCGGCGGCATGGTTGCCACCGAGGGCTGGGCCGAGACATCGACGCTGGCAGCCACTGAACTGGCGGCGCGGTTGGAAGATGCCGGAATTTCGGCGATTATTTATACTGATATTGCGCGCGACGGCATGTTAAGCGGTTTAAACTTGCAGGAAACAGCGGCACTGGCGGCGCGTGTCACGGTGCCGGTAATCGCCTCCGGCGGCGTTGCTGATATCGCGGATATTATCGCCCTGAAAGCGGCATCCCGAACCACCCAAAACCTCTGCGGCGCCATTATAGGCCGGGCTTTGTACGATGGCCGGTTGGATGCCGCCGAGGCGCTGGCCGCATGCTGAAGCTGCGGGTGATTCCGTGCCTGGATGTCAAGGACGGGCGGGTGGTCAAAGGCGTTAATTTTGTCTCCTTGCGCGACGCCGGTGACCCGGTGGAGCAAGCAGCGGTATATGATGCTGCCGGAGCCGATGAACTGACCTTTCTGGACATCACGGCCAGCAGTGATAATCGCGACACGATTCTCGACGTGGTGGCCCGCACCGCCGAGAAAATATTCTTGCCCCTCACGGTCGGCGGCGGCATCCGCTCGGTGGGTGATATGCGTAGGCTTTTGCTGGCCGGAGCTGACAAATGCAGCATCAACTCAGCCGCCATTGCCCGCCCCGAACTGGTGGCCGAGGCGGCGCAGAAATTTGGCAGCCAATGCGTGGTTGTAGCGATTGACGCAAGGCAGTCAGCCCCCGGCAAATGGCAGGTTTTCTCACATGGCGGGCGACAAAACACCGGCCTGGATGTTGTTGCGTGGGCACAGCAGTTGGCAGCCTTTGGGGCGGGTGAAATATTATTAACCTCAATGGACCGCGATGGCACAGGCAAGGGCTTCGACCTTGATCTGCTACGGGCAGTTTGCGGGGCGATACGGCTACCCGTGGTGGCATCGGGCGGGGTTGGCACGCTGGAGCATTTTGTTGAAGGCGCTAAAGCCGGAGCGAGCGGACTGTTAGCCGCTAGCGTCTTCCATTTTGGTACATTTAAGATAGATGACGTTAAAACAGCGTTGAGCGATGCCCATCTGCCGATTCGCAGGGCGCGGCGTATCTCTGCATAAAGGAAATTTTGATCGTAGATGGCCAAGAAAGTTGTTAAATCCGCGACCTCTGACAAGACGAAGGCGAAGGGGAAGGCCAGAGGCAAACCAAGCGCGAAAAGGGCCAGCAAGCTGTCTGACCCGACAATTCCACCCCCCAGCGCTTCTATTGATGCACGGGTACTGGACCGGCTTTGGGGGACAGTGCTGTCGAGGAAAAATTCAGACCCGGCGCTGAGCCACTCGGCCCGTCTGCTGTCACGCGGAACCGCCAAAATTGCACAGAAATTTGGGGAAGAGGCCGTCGAGTGCCTGATCGAAGCCGTCAGCGGCCAACGCAGTGCGCTGATCGGTGAAAGTGCCGACGTACTTTACCATCTGCTGGTGCTTTGGGTTGACGCCGGACTGCGGCCCGAACAGATTTGGGCAGAGCTTGCCCGCCGTGAGGGGGTTAGCGGAATTGCCGAGAAAGCCGCGCGTAAACCAGCCTATAAAGCAGTTGCCTCAACGAAAATACCCTAAAAGGAGCGCTTCATGGTTGTCAGCGGCATGCCTCCCTATGACGATGAAAATATTTTTGCGAAAATTCTGCGGGGAGACATTCCCTGCAACAAAATTTACGAGGACGAATTCGCTCTCGCGTTCCATGATATCAGACCGCAAGCACCGGTTCACGCGCTGGTCATCCCGAAAGGCAAATATGTCAGCTTTGCTGATTTCGGCAGCAGCGCACCGGTTGATCTCGTCCATGGCTTCAACCGCGCGATTGCCTTTGTCGCCCAAAAGCTCGGGCTCGAGGAAACCGGCTATCGGTTAATTGCCAATATGGGCTGGAACAGTCACCAGGAAGTGCCGCATTACCATGTGCATATCCTCGGCGGCCGCAAACTAGGTGCGATGCTGGCACCGAGCCCGGATTAATGCAGGCACTGGAAGTCTTTTGGGTCTTCCTTAAGCTTGGGGTCACCAGTTTTGGCGGACCAGTGGCGCATTTTGGTTATTTCAGACGCGAATTTGTTGAAAAACGCGACTGGCTGAACGATTCCGATTATGCATCGTTAATAGGTCTATGCCAGTTTTTACCCGGCCCCGGCTCCAGCCAGACCGGCTTTGGTATTGGGCTGTTGCGGGCGGGCTGGTTGGGAGGAATAGCGGCTTGGGTTGGGTTTACCCTGCCATCCGCTGGCTTGATGTTTACCATCGCGATGGAGGCCAGCACGCTGGAGGCATCAGCCGCCGGCCAAAAACTGTTGCATGGGCTGCAACTGGCGACACTGGCGGTGGTTGCGCAGGCAGTATGGACCATGGCCAACAGCCTGTGCCAGGATTTTTCGTGCCGGACTTTAGGGGTGATTGGGCTGCTGGTGGTGATATTGCTGCCCGGCACCGAAGGGCAAATTCTTGCTCTGGCCATCGGGGGTCTGGTGGGGCGTTATCTACTTGACCGGCCCGCCAAACCGCCAGCCGCAATGGCAGCACCTGGGTTCCGGTTATCGCACAAGGTAGGCGTTGTGTGCGTCGGAATTTTTATCCTCATCTTGTTGGCAACGCTCACCATTCCGGGTGCTGGGAATTGGGGCTTGTTTAGCGCCTTCTACCGCACCGGGGCACTGGTGTTTGGTGGCGGCCATGTTGTGCTGCCCTTATTGAACGATGCCATCGTGCTTCCCGGCTGGGTATCCTCGAGGTTGTTTTTAGCGGGCTATGGCGCCGCGCAAGCGATGCCCGGCCCGCTGTTCACGATCGCCGCGTATCTGGGTGCGCTCGCCACGCCAAAATCCTCCAATCTGGCCGGCGCCGGCATTGCTTTGATGGCGATTTTCCTGCCCGGCCTGTTGCTGGTGGCGGGCATTTTGCCATTCTGGCATGGGCTGCGAAACAGGCTGAACGTTGTGATGACGATGCGGGGGTTGAATTCCATCGTGGTAGGAATCATGGGGTTTGCGCTACTCAATCTTGTCATGCTTGGCAGTATGCGTAGCGTTTATGATTTAATGATTACACTGGCCGCCTGCTGGGCTTTGATGATTGGCAAAATGCCACCGATTCTGGTGGTTGGTGTTTGTGCTCTGGTTGCGGTAATCACCTAGCATGGCAAACGAAAAACAATTTACGTATTGGAACGAGGTCGCTGGCCCGAAATGGGTTAAAATTGGCGATGAAATGGACTCACGCTTCACCGCCATCACTGATCTGCTGGTCACGCAAGCCGATGTAAAACCTGGCGAGCGCGTGCTTGATATCGGTTGTGGCATGGGGCCAACAACTTTCCGCTTCGCCGATAAAGCTGGATCTGATGGCCACGTCACCGGGATTGATATCTCAACACCGATGCTCAACGTGGCGCGCGAGCGCGGCGTCGGAATTCCTCGTTTAGATTTTTTATTGGCTGATGCTCAAACTTTTGAGTTTGTCCCAGCAAAATTTGATGTTCTGACCTCGCGCTTTGGGGTGATGTTTTTTGCAGACCCCGTGGCTGCCTTCACCAACTTACGCACCGCTTTGGTTCCCGGTGGTCGGGTATGCTTCGTTTGTTGGGCAACCCTGGATGAAAACCCGCATTGGAACGTGCCATTTCAACTGGTTGCCAAAAGGCTTGGATATCCTGATGAACGACCGGCGCGGGCACCGGGCCCTATGGCGTTTGCCGACGCCGGTTATGTCACCGAGATTTTAACCAAGGCTGGATATTCCGATATTGCGGTCACACCAACGCCAGTGCCAATTATCGGGAAAAATCTTACCGAAGAGGCCCAGATTGCCTGCTTGCTGGGCCCGTCTGGCGCACTAACCGATGAGAAACAGGCTGATGAAGCCACCCGGCAGATCTTGCGTGAAAACATCAGCATCGCATTGGCGCAATTTGATAGCCCTCATGGCATCAAACTGCCAGCCACGGTGAATGTTATCACCGCAACCAATCGGTAAGTCACTTAACCGGTCTTTCGTTTACTTCGGGCTGGTTTAACAGGCACCAATAAACTTGCCAAAAACCGCCCGGTGTGACTCCCGGCATTGGCAGCAATTTCCTCAGGCGTGCCGGTGGCAACAATGCGCCCCCCGCCATCGCCACCTTCAGGGCCCAGGTCAATCACATGGTCTGCTGTTTTTATGACTTCCAGATTATGCTCGATCACGATGATGGTGTTGCCAGCATCAACCAACGCATGCAGCACCTCCAACAATTTGCGGATATCATCAAAATGCAGGCCTGTCGTCGGCTCGTCTAAAATATATAATGTCCGGCCGGTCGGACGTTTGGCGAGTTCCTTTGAGAGCTTAATACGCTGTGCCTCACCGCCTGAGAGCGTGGTCGCTTGCTGGCCAAGGCTAATGTAGCCAAGGCCGACTTTCTGCAGGATGCTAAGACGGTCATGAATTTTTGGAACCGCCCTGAAGAATTCCTTGGCCTCGTCAACAGTCATGTCCAACACATCCGCGATCGATTTCTCGCGGAATTTTACTTCCAGGGTTTCGCGATTATAGCGCTTGCCTTTACAGGTATCGCAGGTCACGAACACGTCGGGCAGGAAGTGCATTTCAATTTTTAAAACGCCATCGCCTTGGCAAGCCTCACAGCGCCCACCTTTGACATTGAAGCTGAAGCGGCCAGGCTTGTAGCCGCGCGTGCGCGCTTCTGGCATTTCGGAAAACCAGTCGCGGATGGGGGCGAATAAATCTGTGTAGGTTGCCGGATTGGAGCGTGGGGTGCGCCCGATCGGTGATTGGTCAATATCAATGATTTTATCAAGCTGTTCCAGACCTTCTAATTTATCGAAAGCACTCGGCACCTCACCGGAGCCCATCAAACGCCGGGAGACGGCCTTGAAGAGCGTATCAATCACCAGGGTGGATTTGCCGCCGCCCGAGACGCCGGTGACGCAGGTAAATACGCCCAGCGGGAAAGCCGCCGTGACATCTTTTAAATTATTGCCGCGCGCACCGATGACTTTAACCATCCGATCTTTTTTGATAGGCCGCCGTGGATTAGGTATCGGGATCATCTTGCGGCCGGAAAGGTAATCTCCAGTGATGGATTTAGGGTTGGCCGTTACCTCAGCGGGTGTGCCTTCAGCCACCACATAACCACCGTTCATGCCGGCGGCGGGGCCCATGTCTATCAAATGGTCAGCACTGCGAATGGCATCTTCATCATGCTCCACCACCAGCACGGTATTGCCAAGGTTTTTCAAGCGCTGCAGCGTGCCAAGCAAGCGCTCATTGTCGCGCTGGTGCAAACCAATTGATGGCTCATCCAACACATATAAAACGCCTGTCAAACCAGAGCCGATTTGGCTGGCCAGCCGGATACGCTGGCTCTCCCCACCCGAGAGTGTGGCAGAACCACGGGACAGACTAAGATAATTCAAGCCAACATCAACCAAAAACTGCAAACGGTCATTGATTTCGCGTAAGATTCGCCGGGCAATTTCCAGCCGCTGGGGGGTGAGGGTTTGATCAACGCCGGCAAACCAATCACGCGCTTTGGCAATCGAAAGCTCAGCAATTTCAGCTAGATTTTTCCCGGCAATTTTTACCGCCAGAGCTTCAGGCTTCAAGCGCGCGCCGTGGCAGGTGCCGCAGGGGCGTTCTGCCTGGTAACGCGATAATTCCTCGCGCACCCAAGCGGAATCAGTTTCGCGTAACCGCCGTTCAAGATTACTGATTACACCTTCAAACGGCTTTTCAACTTTATAAGCGCGCGCGGCATCTTTATAAATAAACTCAACAGCCTGTTTGCCGGTACCGTAGAGAATAGCAGTGCGTACAGCCTCGGGCAAAGTTTCCCACGGGGCGGTCATCTTCACGCCAAAATGTTTGGCCAGGCTGGCCAGCGTTTGGTCATAGTAAGGTGATTGCGCATTCGCCCATGGTAGCACTGTACTCTCATTTAAGGCGCGCTGTTCATCAGGCACCACCAGATGCGGGTCAAAAAAAGTTTCAGCGCCCAAACCATCGCAGGCTGGGCAGGCACCGTGCGGTGAATTAAATGAGAACAGGCGTGGTTCAATTTCCTCAATGCTAAAGCCGGAAACCGGGCAGGCAAAGCGCGAGGAAAAAACTGTTCGGGCAGCATCGTCCGCACCTTCCGCGTACACAATGCCATCGGAGAGTCCCAAGGCCGTCTCAAAGGAATCGGCCAGCCGCTTTTCAATGCCAGCACGAACCACGATGCGGTCCACCACCGCCTCAATTTCATGCTTGAGCTTTTTATTCAGCGCTGGAACCTGATCGATTTCGTAAAGCTTGCCGTCAACCTTCGCACGGGTGAAGCCCCTACGCTGCAACTCGGCAAGCTCCTTGCGGTATTCACCCTTACGGTCGCGGATCACTGGGGCGAGCAGCAATAATTTCGTACTCTCAGGCATCGCCATGACCCGGTCCACCATTTGCGCCACACTCTGCGCCTCGATCGGCAGGCCCGTGGCCGGCGAATAGGGCACCCCGGCCCGCGCCCAGAGCAGCCGCATGTAATCATGAATTTCGGTGACCGTGCCAACAGTTGAGCGGGGGTTTTTCGATGTGGTTTTTTGCTCAATCGAGATCGCCGGTGAAAGCCCTTCAATTGAATCAACATCAGGCTTGCCCATCAATTCCAAAAATTGCCGGGCGTACGATGACAGGCTTTCCACATAACGGCGCTGCCCTTCGGCATAAATCGTATCAAACGCCAGGGAGGATTTTCCCGACCCTGACAAGCCAGTAATGACAGTAAGCTGCTCGCGCGGGATCGCAATATCGATGTTCTTCAGGTTATGCTCACGCGCCCCCCGCACCGTAATAAACCCAGCGCCTGCCAACTTCGCCATATTAGCCCCAAATGTTCGTGCAGTGTTCGTGCAATGTTCTTGCAAGATATGGGGGGACGATTCATAATGCAAATATCAAATATGTTGCCTGCTGGTATGACCGAATAAAACCGGTTAACCTGATGGCAACTTCAGATTGCAGGAGATGACCGTGGCCGGTAGCGTAAACAAAGTCACTTTAGTGGGGAATTTGGGGAAAGACCCTGAATCACGCAACATGCCCTCCGGTGCTAAGGTTGTTAGCTTTTCAATCGCCACATCGGAATCATGGAACGATAAAGCCAGCGGTGAGCGCAAAGAGGTAACCGAGTGGCATAAAATTGTGGTGATGAACGAGCGTCTGGCTGACGTTGCCGAAAAATATTTGCGCAAAGGCTCAAAAGTTTATTTGGAAGGCAAACTGCAAACCCGCAAATGGACCGACCAGTCAGGCCAAGAAAAATACACCACAGAAGTGCTGCTAGGCCGCTTTGGTGGCGAAATGGTGCTGCTAGACCGCCCCCAAAACAACTCATCAGGTGGTGAAGATTATGCGCCGCGCGCCAGCGCCCCAACCAGCGCAGCAGCCAAAGCCCCGGCCAAAGCCAGCAGCGGCGGGTGGGATACGCGCCCCAGCAACGATATGGACGACGAGATCCCGTTCTAGAGAGCTAGCCCGGCACGCCCTTGCTGGTGGAGTATTCAAAATGCAGGGCGGTGCCGGGAAACACGATGGGGTGGATGGCGTGCGCCGCCATCGCCGCTTCCGAGAAGCCTTGCAGGATAAGTTTCAGCTTGCCGGGATAAGTGGCAATGTCGCCAATTGCGAAAATACCCGGCGTTGACGTCTCACACTTGGCCGGCGTGACGCTCAGATGATGGCGCTCCAGCGCCAAGCCCCAATCAGCAATCGGGCCAAGCTCCATGGCAAGGCCAAAAAACGGTAATAAAACATCAGCCGGAATGCGCAGCGTGGCATTATCAAGGTCAGCCACCTCAACCGCGGTTAAGCGCCCGTTTTCACCATGCAGGGCATGGAGCTGGTAAGGTATTACCAGGTTAATCTGACCTTGCGCGGCGGCGGCATCTAATTGCGCGGCTGTCTCTGGTGCCGCACGAAATTTTGGCCGCCGGTGAATGACGTGAATTGAAGCTGCAATGTCCTTTAGTGCCAGCGCCCAATCAACCGCAGAATCACCGCCGCCCGCAATTACCACACGCTTACCACGAAAATCCTCGCGTTTTTTAACATAATACTGCACCGCACCGGTTGCCTCATAAGCGGCAAGCCCTTCCAGTGGGGGGCGGTTGGGGCCAAAAGCCCCGGCACCGGCGGCAATAATAACCGCTTTGGCGTGAATGGTGTCACCTGCACTGGTGGTCAGGGTAAAATCACCGGCGGTTCCGGTGAGGCCCTCAACCCGGCGGTTCAACAAGCGCGGCGTTGGAAACGGCGCGATCTGGCGCTCCAGCTGCGCAATCAAATCCGCTGCCTCAATCGCCGGGTGGGCTGGAATGTCGTAGATCGGCTTCTCCGGATATAAAGCAGCGCATTGGCCACCTACCTCACCCAGCGCGTCAATCAACACGCTGCTCAGCTTCAGCATGCCACATTCAAACACGGCGAACAGGCCAACCGGCCCTGCGCCAATAATCGCCACATCGGTTTTCATCATGTCACCCATAGCTTGGATGTGCCGCAGAGCGCTTCCACAATCAAGCGGAACAGCGGATGCTACCAGCATGCCCGACTCGAAGTTTATTTCCCCCGGCGAAGCCGCCACCGCAGAGCTGGCCGAACGATTGGCGGGCCGGGCCAGGCCGGGCGATGTTTTATGTCTCAGCGGCCCGCTCGGGGCGGGAAAATCAACCTTGGCCCGAGCGTTCATCAGGGCACGGCACAAAAATCCGGCCTTGGAAGTCCCCAGCCCTACCTTCACGCTGGTACAGATGTATGAGCACCCCGGCGGCAACATCTGGCATTTTGACTTGTGGCGGCTAACCGGCCCCGAAGCCCTGGAGGAGCTAGGCTGGGATGAGGCGCAAGCCGGCATTGTGCTGGTTGAATGGCCAGACCGGCTTGGCCCCCTGCTGCCAGCGCATGCTTTGGATATTTTCATCTCGCTCAACCCGGCGGGGCGTGAGATAAAGCTGCAAGGCGATTCAAGGTGGTTCGATGCGTCCTGATACAGCAGTTATTCTCAGTGCGGGCCTTGGGACCAGAATGCGCCCCCTCACCCTCACCACGCCAAAACCGCTGTTACAGCTGGCAGGCCGGCCCATTCTGGCGCACGCGCTTGAGCGGCTGCGGGCCGCTGGTGTGCAAAAAATTGTTGTAAATGCGCATTATCTGGCGGACCAAATCGGGGCGTTTTTAGCCAACCAGCCAGACGTGGTGTTGAACCAAGAGCCGCAACTTTTGGACACCGGCGGCGCCATCATGGCCATGCAGGCCAAACACCTGCTGCCGGATGCGCCATTTTACGTGGTTAATGGTGATGCCTTCTGGATCGACGGCCCAACTGACACGCTGGCCCGGCTGGCCAACGCCTATGATGTCCAGCAGCTTGATGCCATGCTGTTGCTGGCACGCACGGCCGGTGCTCTGGCGGAAACCGGCCTGGGGGATTTTTTATGGCCGCGCGGTGGTGGGCTAAAACGACGTCAGGAACGTGATGTGGCACCTTATTTATATGCCGGGGTACAAATTGTAGCCCCCAACTTATTTGCCGGCGCACCATCCGCGCCATTCAGCATGAATGTGCTGTGGGACCAGGCTTTGGCGGCCGGCAGGCTAGGAGCAATCGTGCATGACGGGGTGTGGTTTCATCTCTCCACCCCGCAAGATCTGGCACATGCCGATGCCGTGCTTGAAGCGCGCGAAGTTGGCAACACCACATGAGGCTTGCCAGCTTTCCGGCTGATGCTGCGTTTCTGCCAGCCTTGGCCCACGCGTGGCTGACTTCGGGTAGCGCAGCGTTTAATGATGCCAGCGATGGGCTGATCATTCTGCCAAACCGGCGGGCGGCACGCGCATTGGCGGGCGCTTTTTTACAAGCCAATAACGGCAAACCATTACTCCTGCCGCGCATCATCGCTTGGGCCGCCATTGACGAGGCAGCATTGGCTCTGGCGGGCGTTTTGCGGGCGCCGCCAGCCGTGCCTTCCATGCTGCGGCAGACGTTTTTGACCAAGCTGATTTTAGCGCGGCGCGGCCAGAACGGCGCGCCAACAAGGTTGCATAATGCGTGGTCGCTGGCAGGTGACCTGGCAGCCTTGTTGGATGAGGCGATCACCGCCGAGATTGACCTGCGCGAAGCTTTGCCCGGCGTGGTAAGTGCCGAGCTGGCGCTGCATTGGCAAACAACGCTGGAATTTTTGCAAATTATTACGCAAGCCTGGCCAGCAATTTTATCAGAAATGAGCATGATTGACCCAGCGCTCCAACAAGTTTTGTTGGTCCGCTCCCAAGCGCAGGCCTGGGATGAGCAGCCACCCCAGCATAAAATCTGGCTGGTGGCGCGCGATGCAACACCAGCACTTGGGCGCCTGGCCAAAACCATTGCCCAATTGCCGCAAGGTGTTGTGATTTTACCGGGTTATGATGCCACCATGCCAGCCGCCGTGTGGGAGGCGGTGGATGAGAGCCATGCACAGGCGGGTATTGCCAAGCTATTGGCATATTTGGGTGTGCGGCATGAAGAAATTGAAACCTGGCCCGCGCTTACGGCAAAAGTTCCGGCGGGAAGGCAGGCGCTGGTATCAACCGCGCTGTTGCCGGGGGCTCATTTAAGCCAATGGCAGACAGCCGCCACGCTGAATCCATCAGGCTTGTTCCGGCTGGCGTCACGCGATGAGCATGAGGAAGCCATCGCAATCGCCATGGTGCTGCGCGATGCGCTGGAATTACCTGGGCGAACCGCCGCACTGATCACACCTGACCGCGGCCAGGCCGTGCGGGTGGCTGCCGCATTGCGGCGCTTTGGCATTGTAGCCGACGATAGCGCTGGCGAACCCCTGGGTGACACCCCACCCGCGGTGTTTTTACGGTTACTGGCGCAAGCGGCAATGAGCGATTATGCGCCGCTGCATTTATTAGCGTTATTGAAACATCCGCTGGCCGCAGCGGGGGAGCCACCCGAGGTATGCCGTGACCACGCCCGAACGCTGGAGCTTGCCGCCCTGCGGGGGGCCAGGCCCGCGCCGGGGTTTGATGAGATAAAATTTCGTTTGAAAGCAAAAGCCAGCACCGCCGTGCAGGATTTTCTGGACCGGCTGGAATTATGCCTGCGCCCGGTGAGCAGCCTGCCTGCAACTACCAACGCGGCGCATGCGTTACGCTGCTTAATTGAGGCTGGTGAAAATCTCGCCAAAACAGAGGCTCAAACAGGTGCGGCACGGCTGTGGCACGGCGAGGCAGGGTTAGCTTTGTCTGATCTGCTGGTTGAGGCGTTGGCAACGCTGGAGAGCCTGCCGGACATGCCAAAGGATGATCTGGGCGACCTGTTGGATGTGCTGTTCGCCGGGCAAGCCGTGCGAAAGCCCCGCACCAAAGGCGGCCATCCACGCGTTGCCATTTGGGGGGTACAGGAGGCTGATTTGCAAACAGTAGATGTTGCTGTGCTAGGCGGGCTGGTGGAGGGTATCTGGCCCGCCCTGACTGACCCTGGCCCCTGGCTGAGCCGCCCCATGCGCAAGGCCGCCGGCCTGCCTGCCGCCGAACAACGAACCGGTTTTGCCGCGCATGATTTTTTCAGCCTGTGCTGCCGCTGCCCGGTGGTGGTGCTGGCCGCCCCCCTGCGGCGTGAGCGGGCACCCGCTGTGCCGGCCCGCTGGATAACGCGGCTGGAGGCGCTGCTGGCAGGCAATGGCATGACACTGGCGCCGCACCCGGCACAATCATGGGCTGCTCAAATTGACCTTCCGGCGCAGCGGCTGTTGCGCGCCAAACCCATGCCAAAACCACCCGCCAATGTGAGGCCGCGCAGCCTGAGCATTTCAGATGTCGCCACTTTGATGGCTGACCCTTATGCCATCTACGTTAAGAAAATTTTGGGCATCCGCGCGCTTGATGAATTGGATAAAGAGAGTGATGCCAGCCTGTTTGGCGATATTGTGCACGATGGTCTTGCTGAATTTTTCAAACAATCCCCGAACTTTGAGGCTGGTGGCTGTGCCGCGCAGCTAACATTATCTCTGCACACCGCCATGCGTAAGCACCGGCCACGCGCCGCCTTGCAGCATTGGTGGGAGGCCAGGCTGGAGCGGATCGCCGCCTGGATTATTGCAGCCGAACGTGAAAGACGGCAGCTAAAGGGCAATCCGGTAAAAATTACCGTGGAAAAACCAGCGGCTATGAGCGTTGCTGAACTATTCACTTTAACCGGCCGTGTGGACCGGATTGAGCAGCGCCAGGACGGCAGCATTTTTATTATGGACTATAAAACCGGCACCCCGCCCAACAGTAATAAAGTGGCTTCAGGCATCGCACCGCAACTGCCGCTGGAGGCTGTAATGGCTGAAGCCGGCGCTTTTGGTGAAGATTTTGAAGCCAGCGTAACAGAGCTTGCGTTCTGGAAGCTCTCAGGCCGCCATGTGGCTGGCGATGATTCGCCGCTGTTTAAAAAACCCGAAATATTACGCAGCGTGATTGATAAAGCCGCGCAGATTCTGCCGGAACTTTTTATAAAATTCGCCAACCCCGCCACCGCCTATTTATCAGCGCCCCACCCCGACCGTACCACATATGATGATCCGTTCCGCGGCTTATCACGCCGTAGCGAATGGGGCGGTGAAGGGGATGGCGGTGAAGGAGGTGATGATGACAGCGATTGAGCTTGCCAACCGCGAACAATTAAGCGCCTCTAACCCGCAAGTGTCAGCCTTCGTGGCGGCTTCAGCTGGCAGCGGCAAAACCAAACTACTCACTGACCGGCTGTTGCGGCTGATGCTTACCGGCACCCCGCCTGATAAAATTCTATGCCTGACCTACACCAAAGCCGCCGCCGCCGAAATGGCAATCAGGCTTAACCGCAAGCTCGGCGGATGGGTGGTAATGGCTGATCGTGAGTTGGACACCGAGCTTGCCAAACTGGATATGCCGGCAACCGCCACGTCACGCAGCAGAGCCCGCCAGTTGTTTGCTGATGTGCTGGATTTACCAGGCGGCATGCGGATCAACACCATTCACGCGTTCTGCCAGTCTTTGTTACGGCGGTTTCCGCTGGAGGCCCAGCTCTCACCTCACTTCAAACTTGAAGATGATTTTGAAGCCACAAGCCGCCTGCGCGAGGCGCGTGAAACGCAACTCACCAACCCTGACCAACGCGACAACATCGCAGCTCTGGCCGAGGAAACCAACGAGCTGGATTTTGCCGAACTGGTGGCGCGCCTGGCAGGCGAGGGTGAATTTCAAACGCTGATGCAGCAATTTTCGCATGCTGCTGTGACGGCCATGCAGCGCGCCGCCTTGAACGCGCCTGACATTTCACTTGAAGCTCTGGCGCTTGCGGGGGTTAACCTACCACGGGAAACCCAACTGGCCAGCGTGCTGCGCCGCATTGCCACAGTGGGCAACCCCAGCGGGGTAAAATGGGCCAACCGATGTTTGGATTGGTTGGCCGATAACCACCAGGCAAGGCAAGCTAACTGGGCGGAATGGGTGGATGCGCATTTTACCGCCACCAATGGACGGCGCTCCTTCCATGGGTTTTTTGGTAAAAACCCAGCCAATGAATGCGATGCCTGGGTTGTTGAAATTGACGCCGAACGCACCCGGATTGAAACAATTGAGGAAACCAGGCTTGCGATAAATCTGGCATCATTCAATGCGCATCTGCTCAACCTTGTTGCGCCAATTTTGCAAACCCATGGTGCACAAAAAATTGAACATGCAACGCTGACATACACGGATTTAATTTCGATTACGCTTAATTTGTTCAAACAACCTGAAAATGTAGCGTGGATATTATACAAGCTTGACGGCGGTATTGACCATTTGCTGCTTGATGAGGTGCAAGATACCGCCCCAGCCCAATGGCAAATTGCCAGCGCCATTGCGGGTGAATTTTTCGCAGGCATCGGGGCCCGTGATGTACAGCGTAGTATTTTTGCTGTCGGCGATCCTAAACAATCAATCTTTTCGTTTCAGGGGGCAGACCTTGAGAGTTTCCAAACCTACCGCGCCGCTTTGCGCACCCAGGCGAAGGCTGCTGGACAAAACTGGCTGGACGGGCAGCTCTCAGTCTCGTTTCGCTCAACCGCGCCGGTATTAGCACTTGTGGATGCGGTGTTTGCTAAAGCGCCCGCTTGCCACGGTGTTTGCGAACCAGGCAGCCTGCGCCACGAGGTAAGCCGTACCGGCCAGGATGGTGGCACTACGCTCTGGCCGCTGAGCAAACCAACCGTTACGGCGGCACTGCCACCATGGGAGGTGCCTGATGATTATGCACAAACGCAATCAGCCACTGCGATGCTTGCCGGACAAATTGCCAGTTATATTAAAAACGCACTGAACACGCGGCTGATGTTACCCAGCCGCGAGCGGCCCGCAATGGCAGGGGATTTTTTAATTTTGGTGCGCCGGCGTGACGCGCTTGTTAACGCCATCACCCGCGCCTGCAAAGCTGCTGACATACCGATTGCTGGGTTGGATAGAATGGTGTTGCCTGAGCAGCAGGCCGTGAGTGATTTGTTGGCACTTTGCGATGCGCTTTTATTGCCCAGTGATGATTTGGCTTTTGGGCAATTCCTGGTGTCACCGCTTGGCGGACTTTCAGATGAAAGCCTGATGGCGCTGGCACTTGGCCGCCGCACCAGCCTGGCCGCCGCCTTGTTCGCCCGCCGGGATGAACGCCCGGAGTGGGCCGCCGCCGATGCGTTTTTCCAAACATTGCTTAGGCAAGTTGATTTTATTGCCCCTTACAGCTTGTTGGCACAGGCACTTGGGCCCCTGGGGGGGCGGGCCAAGCTGTTGCAACGTCTGGGCGCTGAAGCCGGGGAGCCCATTGATGAAATGCTGGCGGAAGCCCAAACGCACGCCCGCAACAACCCGGCTTCCCTGCAGCATTTTGTGGTCTGGCTGCGCCAAACCGGTGCTACCATTAAACGTGAAGCTGAAGCCAGCGGCGGCATGGTACGAATTATGACCGTGCATGGCGCGAAAGGCTTGCAAGCCCCAATTGTAATTTTGCCAGATACCACGGCTATCCCCAAGCCCAAGGATACGTTGTTTCAGCTGCCGGTGCCGCAACAAAACCTGCAGGTTCCGGTTTTTTGTCCGCGCACGGCGTTGCGTTCAGGCGCCATAACGCGGGCGGCGGCGGCCAGCAAGCAACGCCAGATGGCCGAATATAACCGTTTGCTGTATGTGGCCCTCACCCGGGCAGAAGATGAGCTTATTATCTGCGGGGCGGAAGGCCGCAAAGCCTTGCCGGAAGAATGCTGGTATAATCTGGTTAAAACCGGCTTCACAGCCCTCAGGGCATCAGCCGGTACCGTAGGGGAATGGTCTTACCGAGCAGCACAAACCGCAAAGCCTGATCGTGAGGAAAAACGCGAGTTGATGAGTGCGGCGCCGCTCCCGGCATGGGCAGGAATGGCGCCTGACTGGCAGGCACTGCCACCCGGACTTGAAACCACCAGACCAGAGCCGCTGGTACCAAGCCGCAGTGCCGATGACCCAGCCAAACGGGCGACCGCGGCATCACCCTTAGGCAACGGTATGGCGGCCCTGCGGCTATCCCAACAGTCAGCCTTGGCGAAAGGCCGGCTGGTTCATGCGCTGCTCCAGCATTTGCCAGATATGGCGCCCGGGGCCCGAAGCACAGCGTGCCAGACATATCTGGCGCAACCAGGACTTGCATTGAGCGTAGCGCTGCAACACCAAATCCTCACCTCGGTAATGACAATTCTGCAAGCGCCAGGGCTGCAAGCGCTGTTTGCTCCTGGTTCAAAGGCGGAGGTGCCGCTGGCGGGTGTTGTGGATGATGTTGAGATTGGCGGGTTGGTGGACCGGCTGGCAGTGCAAGATAATGCCATTTTGCTGGCTGACTATAAAACTGACCGGCTGCCACCTACCAACCCCGCGGCGGTTCCGCCCGCGTACTTACGCCAGTTAGCGGCCTACCAGGCTGTTCTGGAACAGATTTTCCCGGCCAAGCGCATTTCATGCCTGCTGATCTGGACTGAAACCGCCACCATTATGGCGCTCCCGCCCACCCTTTTGGTCCGCCATGCACCCGGGCATTTACAGCCACCCGAAACCAGCCAGGGCGCTTGATCAACCTAACCATTCCCGCCATGTTCAACGCAACGCAATATTAGGAACCTATCATGAGCAAACCGGTAACCGACGAAACCTTCGCTGTTGATGTCCTCAAATCCTCTGGCCCGGTGTTGGTGGATTTTTGGGCAGAATGGTGCGGCCCCTGCCGCGCCATAGCGCCATCATTGGAGGAGCTTGGCACCGAATATGCGGGCAAACTGGACATTGTGAAGGTAAATATTGACGAAAACCCCCTCACCCCCAGCCAATTTGGCGTGCGCGGCATTCCAACCCTGATTATTTTCAAAGACGGCAAACCCGCCGCCACGCAGGTTGGCGCGGCACCCAAAAGTGCCTTGAAGGCCTGGATCGAAAAAAGCCTTTAATATGAACGCCCAAGCTCCCGCCGAGCAACCGCCGGCTGAGCAACCACCAGCCGGCATGGCGATGATTCGCACCATCGCCATGCCGGCCGATTCCAATGCCAACGGTGATATTTTCGGCGGCTGGCTGATGAGCCAGATGGATCTGGCCGCCGGGAATCTGGCGTCACGGGTGTCGCACGGCCGCTGTGTGACCGTATCAGTTGACGCCATGAGCTTCTTGCGCCCAGTGAAAATCGGCGATGAGGTGAGTGTTTACTGCTCGTTGCTCTCGACCGGCCGAACGTCAATGAAAATCAATGTCGAGGCTTGGCGGCGGGCACGAATTACCGCGGAAGAATACCGGGTGACCCGCGCTGTGTTCACTTTTGTTGCCATTGACGCGGAGGGGCGGCCACGCGCGTTTGTGGTTTAACATTCAAAGCTAGTAATGTTATTTTGTTTATGCGATTTATGCACCACGATATGTTAATGTTGATAAGGCTTTAGGACTTGAACAGCGATAATGTAAACGTTGAAGTGGCCTTAGAAACTGGTCCTATTGGATATCCAGATCTTGGACTTGGTCTTAATAATCAAAAATTCGCCTTATTTGGGCTTTTCAACAAAGCTCGTCTAATGAATCGTCCAGTCATTCTGCCTGATTTTGTGATCTTCGATGCCAAATCAGATCGCAAAGAAAAAATTCAGTTCGCCTCAGTTTATTCTGTTGACCATATGGTCCGATTTGCCAACAGCTTCGGAATGGAAATCATCGATCAATCGCCAATCGATAATGACAATGGGTGGCATTGCTTCATTGGTGGCACTTTTACAATGGGTTTAGAAGGTAAAAAAGGGCCGGGCAGTTTAGATGATTTTACTTGCCAGTTTTTTAGGAATTTAAAGCCCAACGTCACTAACACCCCTGTTTTCAAAAAACTTGCTGAAAATGTTTTTATCGAACGCGGTATAGGTGTTGTCGCACAGCTTCGCATCGAGAATGACTGGTTAGATGTTGGTAAACAAGCTGAAGCCAGCAACTCACCGGATAAAGATAATTATAAAATTACCTTTTTAGATATTTTATCAAAAATCAACAATACTATAGGCGCTTTTGCTAGGACGATTTATGTTGTTTGCGATGAAGCAAACCTGCCCGTCAGTAAGGAAGTGATTCGAAAAACCATATTTGATGAGTTCGGAATTTCTTTGTTTTGGAAATCGGATATTCTTTCCAACGAAGAGTTGAAAGCATTATCACTGCTAGATTTATCAATCATTGATTTTGAAATGGCCGTTCGAGCACCACTATTTGTTGGTTTAAGTCTTTCGACATTTTCAAACCTTGCTTGTTTTGAAACATTTTGCCGGACAGGCACACCTGCAACAAATCATTATATTTATAATTGTCCTGGGCCGCATCTCATCCGCCGGACGGATTTTGGTGCAGGTGGTAGCTTGGAAGATGTTACTAGCCCTTACCATCTAAGAACGCCTCTGATCCAGGATACGCTCAATGATTGTCACTGGCCAATGTCACTAACAGCGCATATATCTCGGTATGGAGATTTTACCACTGTTTCTGGTAAGTTTCCAGGTGTTCGAAGGGGGCATATTGTATGTGGTGTTCCTGGGGGCTTCGAGAGAACAATAGAAGGTTTTACGCTGCAATCACTAGGTCCAATGCAGGTTGATGTTGAATATCGTGCCAAGACTGATGCTGGTGGTTGGGGTAACTGGGTTACAAACGGCTTTATTGCAGGTTCTCAAGGAAATGCCCGACCTATAAATGGTTTTGCAGTTCGTTTGAAAGGCATCTTAGCCCTCAGCTATGAAGTAATATGTGTCGGCAGTTTTGTGGGTAGACAAAATCTTATTCAAGAGAAAGGCCACATAGGCTGTGAATCTCCTAACGGAGAGTTCTTGGAGGCAATGCAAATTATTTTCCGCCCGATTTCGTCTAATTGGCCGGCAGGCATTTTTTGAAAATTATCGAAACTGACTACACAATTAAAAGGCAGGATGCAATGTCAGGTTCAGAGTTTATAAAGCCATCTGCAGCAGCTGAGATGCAAGCAAGCGAAATACAGTTTAACGGCTCACTCACTGTCCATCTCTCAGGTATAGGTGACATTAAAAACACAGTAAGCCTATCAGGTGGTTTTCCATCTGACCCCAGCCATATGATTGAGGGTTTTTGTGTTGAAATGGACCCTGGTTGTTCTTACCAATTCGAGTATATGGCTGTCACAAATGAAAATATCCCTAGTGGCTGGGCAAGAAATGGCATATTTGTTGGCAGTCGCGGGCTGGACGGTAGGATCATAGGGTTTGCAGCGCGGATGATTAGCAATCATGAACCGCCTCTGGAATGCTTATGTATTGGACAATTTGTTGGCTCTGAAGACTTAATTGAAGCTGTGGATAGTGAACTCTGTGAAAGTCCAGATAAGTCACCCTTACTGTCCATGAAAATTATTATTCGCGAAGCAGTTTCGTACAAAGCTAGAGCCTTGAAAAATCATGCTGTTGTTTTTGGCCATAGTCATGCAAAAATAATTAAAAATGCTCAAGAAAAATCAAGAGATTTTTCTTTAACATTAGATTGTAATGTTATTGAAATGATCGGTAAATATTCTCCTTTTTCAAAATTTGAAAATGGGAGTGAGGTTTATCATCAAGAATTTTTAGCAGATTTAGAAAAAACTGTGCGCGATCACCGTCCATCAATCTTAGTTGCGCTGATGAGTGGGCTGGAGATTATGATTACAATTCGGGCCTATAGTATTAAACCCTTTTATGTTCTGGGGGATAATGCTGAAATTGAACAGTCCACTTTATCATCTTACCCACAAGATAAAGAACTACTTCCAGCAAGCGCTATCTATTTAGACTATGTGGAGCTAATGCGTCCATGGATAAAAGCGCTACCTATGGTGAGACGCCGATTTAATTTGCCCGTAATTATGCTCAGCCCACCACCTCCAATTAGCGATGACGAATCTTACATCAGATATATGCCCGAGGAGATTCGCTTAGACATGCGGCGCTCCATGCCACCATCTGTCACGCGCTACCGTGTTTGGACAATCTGGATGCAAGCTGTCAAAGATTTATGTGTCGAATATGGAGTTGTTTTTTTCCCACCACCTGAAACAACAATCGATTCAAAAGATGGTGGTCTCGCACTGCTTTATCATGGCGATGGGTTGCATGCGAATGAGCATTACGGGGCAGCACAAATTAAAATGGTTGAGACGTATTTAGCCGGCAATTACACACCACCTGAAGTTAACGCCTTTTCTAAAAAAAACAATAAAAATAGTAACCCATATAGTTCTTTACCAAGCGAAAATTTTTGGCGCTCCTCAATTTCTGATCGGGCAATGAGCAGCGTTGATCCGGTTGCAAAAGCTAAATTTAAAATTACAAAAAATGATAAAATTGCTACGGCAGGCAGTTGCTTCGCGCAGCATATTGCGCGGCATTTGAAAAGCAGTGGTTTTACCTACTATGTTAGTGAGCTACCTCACCCCGTTATACCGCAAAATATTGCTGAGCAGATGGGTTACGGAATGTTCACAGCACGTTACGGTAATATCTACACAGCTCGTCAGTGGCATCAACTGCTTGAAAGAGCCTACGGTATTTTTGAACCGATCGATGACGTCTGGCAACATGGCAGTGGCTTTGTTGATGCCTTTCGTCCTCGCATTGAGATCAAACCACTTTACTCTGAAGCGGAGGTACGATTATTGCGAGAGTCGCATTTTAAAGCTGTCCGCCAAGCGGTAGAAAACGCCGATTACTTTATTTTCACATTAGGGCTTACTGAGTGTTGGATATCCAAGCTTGACGGCGCTGTTTATCCAATTTGTCCTGGCGTTGCTGGCGGAGTGTTTGATAATACGCGCTACGAATTTGATAATTTCACAGTCTCTGAAGTAGTAGCTGATTTACAGGCTTGCTATACTTTTCTGCGCGC
>JAQNCT010000065.1 GCA_029077825.1 Acidocella sp.
TCTTCCTGGTATTCGTCACTGAAACCCCTTGGCTCAACGCCAGTTTAGGGGCAGGATTCTATCTAAGCTACCTGTCCAGTTTCCGGGGGCCACCTCAGTCACTGACATATTTATTTTGTCGATCATCGATCAAATCTATCAATTACTCGTTCACAGTGATGTACATTGGGATTGGGGGTGGTTTGGGCGCTGGGTGTTGATATCTCCTACGGCGCATCGACTTCATCATAGCGCGAACCCCAGCCATTATGGAAAAAACTTATCCGTACTGACAATATGGGACCGGCTGTTTGGAACCTGGTATGCTGGCGATGTTCCAGTTGTTGCTCTGGGTGTCGACCAAAATATCTATAATAAAAGTAGCTTCGTTATGGATTGCTGGAAAGACTACACACAATGCTTTTTCGAGATAACTCAGTGGGTACAAAAAATTAATCAAAAAATATTAGCTGAGCTGTCAAATTGACTAGCACACTAAATGAATTTTTTATACAGCATAGACCACTGTATCAAACGCATTCTCACCATGCTGCCTAATGTGTAACTTAGCATAGGGCGCCAATACCGCCAATCTTTCAACGACCAATGCCAAATGATCAGGTTGATGATACGCACTCACCGCCAGACAGGGCTGTGAAGCGGTAATCATTTCTATCATGCCATGTAAAGCAGCTATCTCCGCCCCTTCAATATCTAATTTTATGTAGTCTGCTTTGAAGCCATGCAACACATCATCCAGCGCCACACAAGCCAAGGTCATCGCTTCAACACTATCCTTGGCCACCATATGCGATGCGGCCCCCTGGTCAGTGATAAATCGCATATGCAACGACTGGTCAGACAGCCCACACGGAAATAACACTGCAGGAATTTTTAAGCCACGCGCAAACTTCGCCAGCTTGAAAAAATTCTCAGGGTCAGGCTCAAACGCAACCCAATGACCGATATCAAAATGCTGGCTCAAATGCCTGTAGGTATCGCCTGTATAGGCTCCGCCATCGATAAAATTCACGGGCCGATTAAATTTCATGACATTTGTCGGATAATATTGCCCACCAGTATCGGCGGCAATGCGAGATGATGTTGCGCCTGTAACACGATAGCGCAAAATATCATGAAATATCCTGCGGCTCGCCTCATCGGCCAGTTTTGCGTAGGCGGTGGAAAATTTCATAAAATGCGCAATCGTAAATTGTCGGTTCGTCAGCCAATAATTATCTGCCTTAGCCCCCAACACATCCGGCAAATCAGCGTTCCACAGGATGTCTGTGAAGCCAAATCCAATCATCGCGGCAATGATCTCCTGGATATTAACGCGCTCATTATGAACCCCAATAACCAATGACCGCCCCTGCACTTGCGCTGGAGTCAACTGCGCCGGATGAATCGCGGGTACGCCATCAATTTCGGTAACGCCATTGTCAAACTTCCGGTCGATTACACCGTAACAAACATATCCAGCTTCCCGGAGCAGCGCCAATATTCGCCACCCATAACTACCAGCACCATAGACATAGCAACCAACAGCCAAACATTGGCGCAGATATTCGGGAGAACGACCTTGAGTAAAACGAGTCAATTCGCTTTGTAGGTCGAGCAAATTTTGATCGTCTTCTAATAAAGCCATCAGGTAACCCTCATCCGATAGGCGCTTAGACGACGGGCACGCTTAAGGACCAAGGCCCGCACCAGCTTTTTTGGAAACAACAGCGCTGCGAGCATGGGCAGCAGATTCAACAGCCGCCAGCCCTTTAACTTGAAACAATATGGCAGACTCTCCACACATTGCCATGGCGCCATACCTGAGAGCCGCGCCCAAATAAATTGGTTGGCAACCGTCCCCCACATATAACGGTTTATGTCCACGCGCAGAGCCGCGAGGTAATCAGCCTGCCCCCCATAGCGCTTCACATTGGCAATAATTTCATCATGCAGCTTTTTGGTGTCTTCAGCCCAGGCAATAATGGGTGTGGCGCGAGACTCATTATCCCCTTGCGGGCGCAACACTACATAATGTGCCAACGGCTGTGCCACACACCCCACCGGCCCCAAAAAAGCAATCTTGGTCCAAAAAAACATATCGCCCATAATGCGCTCATCCGGCTGTGGGCCAAAACGGCGTAAATCCGCAACACGGGTTACGCACGCACACCATGAAACCTGCCGCCGGTTTGCCGCCTGTGCGGCTATAAAAGCAAATGAACTTTCAACCTCCGGCCCCACGACCGCTGGCAGCACCACGTCATCATAATGTTCAAAACAGCCTGTATAAACAAACGACAATTCCGGGTGCCTTTGAAACAGCGCCAATACCTGCTCAGCAAATTCCGGCTCTATCCAATCATCATCTGACAGCACCAACACAAACTCGGTGGTAATTTCCGCAAAAATCAGGGTGCCGTGCTGGGCGCGTGGCACCGTCACCGCATGGCGTATCACCCGCAACCTGGGGTCATGGTAGCTTGCCAGAAATTGCGCGGTGGTATCGGTTGAACCATTGTCAGAGACCAATATCTCAACCTCATCCGAGGTCTGGGCCAGCGCAGATTCCAATGAGCGTTTCAGTAAATCCACTCGATTTAGGGTAGGAATGGCAATCGTCAGGCGCCCTGCTCTCACTTTTGCCCCCGCATTGTGTTGCACTCCCCCTTTAGGCAGAGTGATTTATTATATTCAAGATCATTCTGCCCCTTCGCCCTCCGGAACCAGCCAATGAATGACGCCCCAGCCTCCGGCAATAAGGCCGCCGCTGAAGCCCCCCCGGTGCCGGGCGGGCATATGGGGCTAATAGCGCGTTTCGGCCCCAGCCTCGTTCTGGTTTTGGCGTTTGCAGCCCTGGCCCTGCTGCGCCACGCCAATCTCGAACTCTACTTCCAGTTCCAGCAATGGACTGACCATGCCGCTGACTATACCCCCTTCGTTGATATCCAGGCCATCCTGCAAGCTGAATCCTGCTGGCAGCAGGGCGTCAATGTCTATGCCCCCAGCGCTTGCATGGGGGGCGGGTTTTTCAACTATTCGCCGTTTTTACTCTGGCTAATGCACCTGCCGCTTAGCGGCGCTGATGCCGTTCCAGCCGCCATCATCACCGGGCTGCTCTTTATTGCCAGCCTCACATTGCTGCCGGCGGTCCAATCAGTGCAGGAATTGTGGGTACGGCTGGCCGTCATCATCTCCCCGGCCACGCTGTACGCGCTGGAACGCGCCAATCTTGACGCCACCATCTTTGCCATTTGCATGCTGGCCGGCTGGCTGCTGGGCCGAAACCTGCTTTTGCGAATGCTCGGCTATGGGCTGATCCTGCTGGTGGCGCTGGCAAAATTTTACCCGGTGTTTGCGCTCATCAGCATCATCCGTGAACGTACTTTCGTGTTCGTAACGGCCGCCGCCACCTGTTTTGGCCTGTTACTGCTTGGCTTGCTGGTCTTTAAAGCCCAAACCAGCAGCGCACTTGCCATTATTCCGCAGGGGTGGCCATTTGGCGGGTTGTTCGGCTCCATCAATATTCCTTACGGCATCCGCGTTTTGCGTGCGCCAGGTGATTTTTTCGGCGGAATGCATCTTTTTAAGTATAATTTCACCTGGTTCGATATTGCCTTATTTACCCTCCTGCGCCTTGGCGCGCTGCTGCTGTTCGTCACCACCATCCCGCTTTACCGCGATCATCTGCCACCGCTGCGCAGCCACGCCATGGGCCTGTTTGTTATTGGGGCAGCCATTCTGGTGGGCTGTTTCTTCACCGTGCAGAGTGCCAATTACCGCGAGATTTTTTTCATCCTTACCGTGCCTGGCCTGTCGCTTATGGCCGCCACCTGCGCGCCTGAATTGCAACGCCGCATGCACATCATCATCGCTGCGGTTGTGTTCACCCTCTGGCAGCCGTTTGTGCGCGGCATCCTGTTCGCGGGACTGGGCCTGTTTGCCAACTACGATGCCCTTGGGTTCCCGCAATTCATCTTCTGGCTCTGCCGCGAGTTACTGTTCTGGTGGCTGATGATCCAATTCGCGGCCATCATCGCCGCCAGCGTACTGCCCGAGTTGCGGCCTTGGCGCGTCAGGCGATAATATCCGCACCACTCCCGGAGCCATGCCAATGAACGACGCACCTGACCCCGCTTATGAAGCGACCAACGAAGCCGCCCTGGTGAAGGCCGAGATTTTCCGGCTGGTGGCGCGCTATGCCCATCTGGCTCACACGCCCAAACCCTTCAACCCGGCCACTTCGCCAGTACCGGTTAACGGCAAAGTGTATGGTGCTGCGGAAATGGTCAGCCTGGTGGATTCCGCGCTGGATTTCTGGCTTACCACCGGGCGCTTTAACGATGAGTTTGAGGCCAGGCTCGCCGGCGTTACCGGCGGCCGCTACGTGCTCACCACCAATTCCGGCTCATCTGCCAATTTGCTTGCCATCTCGGCGCTCACCAGCCATCTGCTGGAAAACCCGCTGGCCCCCGGCGATGAGGTGATCACCTGCGCCACCGGCTTTCCTACCACCATCAACCCTATTTTACAGAATAATCTGGTGCCAGTGTTTGTGGATGTGCAACTGCCAACCTACAACATCCAGGCTGAGCTGATCGAAGCCGCCATCACGCCCCGTACCCGCGCCATCGCGCTAGCCCACACGCTGGGGAACCCGTTTGACCTCGGCACTGTTATGGCGATCGCTGACAAGCATAATTTGCGGGTGATGGAAGATTGTTGTGACGCTCTGGGGGCCACCTATAACGGCACCAAGGTGGGTAATTTCGGCAGCATCGCCACGCTTAGCTTCTACCCGGCCCACCATATTACCACCGGCGAGGGGGGGGCGGTGTTCATGCGTGATAGTTTGGTCAAACGCGCCACCGAATCAATTCGCGACTGGGGCCGTGACTGTTATTGCGCACCGGGGTTTGATAACACTTGCAAAAAGCGCTTCGGCTGGCAGCTTGGCGGCTTGCCGTTTGGGTATGACCATAAATTCACCTACAGCCACCTCGGCTACAACCTTAAAATGACCGACATGCAGGCCGCCATCGGGGTGGCGCAGTTAGACCGGCTGGATGGTTTCATCGCGGCGCGCAAACATAATTTCACGGCTCTGCGTCAGGGCCTCGCCCGCTTTGCCGAGCATCTGATGTTGCCCGAAGCGACACCAAATTCTGACCCCTCCTGGTTCGGCTTCCCGCTCACCGTGCGCCCCACAGCACCCTTCGCGCGCGATGAACTGGTGGCGCATTTGCACAAAGCCCGCATCGCCACGCGCTATCTGTTCGGCGGCAACCTTATCCACCAGCCTTACATGGCCGGCCGCAATTTCCGGGTATCAGGCAACACGCCGAACGCTGACCTTGTAATGACCAATAGCTTTTGGGTGGGCGTATATCCAGCACTGGGTGCTGAACATATTGGCTATATGCTGGAGAGTTTCGAGAGCTTTTTCAGGGCGCTGTAACCCGCAAATCCGCATCTAATTTGCCACTGGCCAGCAGCGCCTTCACGTTGCCGGTGCGTTTATAGCGGATACCGTTGAAGTCATCCGCGTTCAGGCCCGCAGCCATGAACGATTGGTACAGCTCCTCCGCACCGCGCTTTACGTCCCATTCAGGCTGAAACCCCGGCAGCGCCTTCGCGATTTTATCAAAATTTACCCGGTACGAACGTTTATCCGGCCCCGCACCCTCGGCGATTTGCAACTCACACCCCGGCACGGTTGCCGCCACCGCCTCGGCAATTTCTCGCACTTTATAATTCTGGCTGGTCCGCCCAACATTAAACGCCTGCCCCCGCACCACCGCCGCATCAACCGCCAATGCCGCAATGAACGCTGCTGAAATATCGCGAATATGAACAATCGGCCGCCACGGCGTGCCATCAGACTGTAGCACGATCAGCCCGGTGGTTACCGCGCAGGCCACCAGATTGTTCAGCACAATATCCAGCCGGAGCCGGGGTGACACCCCATAAGCCGTGGCCGGCCGCAAAAACACCGGGCAAAACCCATCATCCACCAATCCGATGATATCGCGCTCTGCCCAGACTTTTGACTGCCCATACGCCGTCACCGGGTTCAGCGCACCGGTCTCGTCCACCATCCCCTCGCCAGCCGCACCATAATTGCTGCATGAGGATGCCAGCAGATACCGTTCGACACCGGCTTGGCGGGCCATCCGCGCCAAATGCACTGAACCCTCATGGTTGATTGCGTAGGTCACCGCCGGGTTTAAATCACTCACCGGGTCGTTGGAGAGCGCCGCCAGATGCACCACCGCTTCCACTCCGGCCAAATCCGCCACGGTGACATCGCGCACATCCTTGGTCAGGTTCGGCACATCCGCCAACTCACCTGCCCCCGCATAGGTGCAACCTGCGTAATAATCAGCGTCCAGCCCCAGCACCTCGTGCCCGGCCTCCAACAGCATTGGTACCATCACGGCACCAATATATCCGCGATGCCCCGTTACCAGAATTTTCACCCGCAGCCTCCCAACGCATCAAGTTGCGTCCAGATAATCTGCGTCGATAAAAAAAGCGAACCGCGCCGCCTATTCCGCCGCCAGCATCGCCCTTTGTCTGGCCTCCGGCCCTTCCTCGGTTTTGAACTGCGCGATGATATTCGCAAGGTCCTTCGCCTCCGCTGCCAACCCGTGCGAGGCCGCCGTGGATTGCTCCACCATCGCGGCATTCTGCTGCGTCACCTGGTCCATCTGGTTGATGGCCGTATTTACCTGCCCGAGCGCACTGGCCTGTTCCTTCGCCGCCGCCGCGATCTCACCAACAATCCGGCTGATCTGCGCCACTTGCCCTACCATCCTGGTCAACGCCTTGCCGGTATCACCTACCAATTTCACACCAATTTCCACCTGCTCGCCAGAGGTGAAAATCAACTGCTTAATCTCCTTAGCCGCATCCGCTGAGCGTTGCGCCAATGCCCGCACTTCCGTCGCCACCACCGCGAAGCCGCGGCCCGCATCACCGGCGCGCGCCGCCTCCACACCGGCGTTCAACGCCAGCAAATTGGTCTGAAATGCGATCTCATCAATCACACCGATAATATTTCCAATTTGCCGCGACGAGGTTTCAATCCCGCTCATGGCCGCCACGGTCTCCTTCACGGTCACGCTCGAATGCTCGGTGTCGCTCTTGGCTTTGTCCACAATTGCGTTAGCCTCATCTGCCGAGGCCGCGGTGCGCCGCACGGTCGCGGTGATCTCGTCCAACGCTGCCGCTGTCTCCTCCAACGTTGCCGCCTGTTGTTCGGTCCGGCGCGAAAGGTCATCCGACGCATGGGTGAGTTCATTTGCACTCGCGGTCACCGCCTGGGTTGAGCGCACCACCGCCCGCATGGTCTGCATCAACTGCTCGATCGCCTGGTTAAAATCCATCCGCAGTTTTTTATAATCTTCCGGAAACCACTCCTGTAGCCGGAATGTCAGTTCACCCTTGGTTACCTTATCAAGCCCCATGGTCATCGCGTTCACCACCACGTCAAGCTGCTGCATGGCATCCTCGCGCGCCGCCTCATGACGCTTGCGGTCATATTCAGCCGCCGCGCGCTCCGCCTCTTGTTCCGCGAGCAGGTTTCGGTGGCCTAATATCGAATCCCGGAACGCCGCCGTTGCCCTTGCCATGTCGCCAATCTCATCGTTGCTGTTCTGAAGCGGCACTTCGCGCTCAAGCTCACCCGCCGCCAGCGATTTCATGTAAGCAGAAAGCTGATCAACCGGGCCGATCACCTTATGTCTCATGAACCATAACGCCCCCAGTACCATCAGCACCACGACGGCCAGCCCCGCCAGCATCATTTTTGTATAAAAACCAATCTGCGCTGCCGCCTGCGCTTCATTGGCGTTATCCGCCGCCGTCGCCTTCGCCACGATATCATTGATCACGCCCCGGTGCGCCCGGTAAATCTCGCCCAACCGGGCCATGGATTGCGCGATCGCCGCCGGGTTGTTTTGCGTGATCGCCGGCAGCACCACATCGTTCAACTGCTGCCAGAATTGCTGCACCTCAGCATCCGAGGTTTCGGTCAGCTCAACCCGCAGCTCCGGCGGCAAATCAGCACTTTCCCAATATGTTTTACGGTCGTTATATTGCGACTGCAAATCCGCCAGGGATTTTTTGTAATCCGCGACATCAGCCGGATTTTGCGCCGCCAAATTCGCATCGAGATACGCCTCGATGACATATTCCGGCGGCGGCAGAATATCGCCCAGCAAATCCTTGCCGGACGCGATATGCTCATATAAAGGGCCAGTAATTTCCAGGGTGCGCAGTGCCAGGCTGCTGATCCCCGCAACGCTCAACACGCCCAGACAGGTGACGGCACCAAACAGCAGGATCAAACGGGAAATTGTAAAGCGCATCGGCGTCCTCGGTCATTACGGAATACGCCATTCCTGCCGCAAAATTATCAACGGCCTCTTAACGTAGCCAAGCCAAATGGGCTTATCTGATTTGATCTAAATCAAGGCAGGCTTTGCTTTTAAGAATATTATAACAAAAGTTCGATTAATGAACATATCTTCTGTCTCAGAAGCTACAGGGAAACGCCATGCTCTCCAAAGAACAAAATGAATTCATTACGCAAACCGGCCTCGGCACGCCGATGGGCGAATTATTCCGCCGCTACTGGATTCCAGCCTTGCTGGCGGAAGAGCTGCCGGAAAATGACTGTCCGCCGGTGCGCGTTAAACTACTCTCGGAGCGCCTGATCGCGGTGCGCGATACCGAAGGCAAAACCGGCCTGATTGATGAATACTGCCCGCACCGTGGCGCCTCGCTGTGGTTTGGCCGGGTGGAGGAATGCGGCGTGCGCTGCCCCTACCATGGCTGGAAATTCGGCGTGGACGGCCAATGCATTGATGTTCCCTCGGAGCCTGAGGAAAGCGGCTTCCGCGCCAAGATCAAGCTAAAAAACTATCCGCTGGTGCTGCGTGGCGGCGTCTATTGGGCCTATATGGGCCCGGTGGTCGACCAGCCACCGCTGCCGGAATGGGAATTCGCCATGGTGCCGCAAGGCCATGCCTATATCTCCAAGCGCCTGCAGGAATGCAACTACCTACAGGCCATGGAGGGCGGCATCGACAGTTCGCACGTCTCCTTCCTGCATAGTGGTGACTTGAACCGCGACCCGCTGTTCAAAGGTGCCGCCGGCAACGAACACCAGTTGGACTACAAGGTGTTCTTTGAAGTGGTCGACCATGCCAACGGGCTTTACATCGGTGCCCGCCGCAACGCCGCCAATGACCAGTATTACTGGCGCATCACGCCCTGGGTGATGCCGAGCTTCACCATGGTGGCCCCGCGCGGGGACCACCCGGTGCATGGGCATTTCTGGATTCCGAACGACGACGAAAACTGCACGGCCTGGAGCTATGATTACAAACCGGAGCGCAAACTCACCGCCGCTGAAGTGGCCGCGATGCAGGAGGGCAAAGGCGTGCACGCCAAAACCATCCCCGGCACCTACCGCCCGCAGGCCAACAAGGACAATGACTATCTGATGGACCGAGACGCCCAGCGCGCCGGGCTGACCTACAGCGGCATCGAAGGCATCGCGATCCAGGACGGCTCATTGCAGGAAAGCATGGGGCCGGTGGTGGACCGCACCAAGGAAAACCTCACCACCTGCGATAACGGCATCATCATGGCGCGCCTGAAACTGATCCGCGCCGCCAAAGCGTTGAAGGACAAAGGCACGCTGCCGCCAGGCCGTATGCCGCAAGCCCAGCATGTGCGCTCAGCCGCCATATTGCTGGACCCCAAAACCAACTTCGCCCAGGACGCCGAAACCCACTTCAAGGCGCGCGCGCTGGAGCCGCATTCTTCGGTCTGAACTGCCTTTTTCAAGCTAGATACAATCTGGCGCGCGAGCGCACTGAATTTACGCTACCGGTGCGGATACACAAGCGTGAGAGCCACCTGATCATTTACACAATCGCAGCCGAGGTGGTGGTTATCCTGCGCGAGCGGGCGGAAGCCAGGTTTGGGTTGCTGTGCTGAAGGCCGCGGATTTGTAAGGGGATTAAGGGAAGTCACCGCGATGTCGCGCCGTTTCAGGCTGCTGGGGTATTCACCATCAATCCACAGTCGGGGGTGACATGAGGAGGGAGTAGAGATCCGGCCAAGTCGGTCATTCAGGCCGCCGTAAGCGCGACCCGAAAGCCGCCCCTCGTCGACACACCAGGCGTAGGATGGGTTAGCGAAGCGTAACCCATCTCCTTCGCTGGTGGCGTATCCGCTTCCACGAATAACAGCTTGTAGTCTTGCAGTCTTGTTGCGATGGGTTACGCTTCGCTAAACACATCCTACTCTTGGTTGCCTAAGAATGCGGAGAAAAACAATCATTAAGGACTTAATATATGCGTTCATTTGCCTTAAGCTTATTGGCGTTCACTGAGGTGGCCCCCGGAAACTGGACAGGTAGCTTAGATAGAATCCTGCCCCTAAACTGGCGTTGAGCCAAGGGGTTTCAGTGACGAATACCAGGAAGAAGCACAGCGCGGAA
>JAQNCT010000014.1 GCA_029077825.1 Acidocella sp.
CACCGCCGCACCGCCCATGTTGAAAATTCCGGCAAAGTCGGCCCGTGGCAGCTGCATGGTTCCGGCTTGCCCGGTTAGCTGCATGGCGGCGATAACATGCATGGAAACGCCGGTGGCGCCGACCGGATGGCCCTTGGCCTTCAACCCGCCAGAGCGGTTGACCGGCAGTTTGCCATCCGCTGCGGTCAGACCATCCAGCACCACCCGTGCCCCCTGTCCATGTGGTGCGAGGCCCATGGCTTCATATTCGAGCAGTTCAGCGATGGTGAAGCAGTCATGGGTTTCGATGAAGGAAAGGTCCATCAGCCCAAGACCGGCGCTCTCAAGCGCTTGCATCCAGGCGGCGGCACCAGCCTCAAAACGGGTGGGGTCGCGCCCGGAGAGCGGCAGAAAATCATTCACCTGCACGGCGGCGCGGAACCGTACGGCCTTTGCCATCTCCCGCGCCGTGTTTTCATCGGTCATCACCAGGGCGGCTGCGCCATCGCTGACCAGCGAGCAATCGGTGCGCTTGAGCGGACCTGCCACGTAAGGATTTTTATCGCTCACGGTGCGGCAAAATTCAAAACCGAGGTCACGCCGCATCTGCGCATACGGGTTATCCACGCCGTTGCGGTGGTTCTTGGCGGCGATGGTAGCGAGCGCATCGGACTGGTCGCCGAAGCGCTGGAAATAATTTTCCGCGATCCGCCCGAACACGCCGGCAAAACCGCCGGGCGTGTCACCTTCCTCACGGCGGTAGCACGCGCCGAGCAGATTATCTCCTACCACCGCATTGGGCAGCCCGGTCATTTTTTCGGCGCCGATGACAAGTGCGAATTTACCCCGGCCGGCGGCGATATAGTCGCGTGCCGCATATACCGCGGCGGAGCCGGAGGCGCAGGCGTTTTCATAACGTGTGGCGGGTTTGAAGCGCAGTTCGGGGATGGACTGCATGGGCAGCGAGGCGGGGAAATCCTGTCGGCTGAAGCCATTGTTGAAGTTGCCGACGAACACCGCTGAGATGGCATCCGGCGCAATACCGGCGTCCGCGATGGCGGCTCCGGCGACTTCCGAGATCAGGCCTTCAAGGTCGGGATGCTCAGATTTGCCAAAGGTCGAATGCGCCCAACCGGTGATGCAGGCTTCCGTCATGTTTCAAATTTCCTTTGCGGGATCTCGTTGAGTGTTTGCGTAATGGGTCATTTACCGGCCTGACGGCGGGCGCGAGCGGCAAAACCAGTAGCACCAACGGGGCGCTCCAGCCGCCCCGACAGCCGACGGTGAGCCGGCCGGGGTTCAAGGCAAAACCGGCCCGACGCGTTTGCGCCACCTGTTCGCGCAGAAAATCCGGCGCGAAACCGGGGTATCCGGCCTCAAGCTCAGGGGTAATGTGGGTGATGACAACTTCCGTCTCGGCCGAGGGCAAGGCCGCCAGAATGGCGAGACTACCGGCACCAACACCCAGCGGATGACGGTCCCCGGCAATCAATCGAAACGAAACCGGACTAAAGACTTAAACAAAAGAGGAACGCTTCCATTAAAAAAATCTCCTACCATAGCCTGAGAGCAGGCGCTTGGGCCCTGCCGCTCGTTACCATCAACGCCACGGGCGCTCGTGCCGCAAGCTTTCATTAAAAATTCGCGACCAATCTTCCGCCCGAGCAACCGTTGGATACGAGCAATGCTGCCGCCATCGCCCGTATCAAAGCGGCCACCAACGGCGCGCTCGACATTAGTTTATACCCTAACAGCCAGCTCGGCACTGACCCGGTGATGCTGAACCAGGTACGCTCCGGCGCGATTCAGTTTTTTTACGCTGTCACCGCTGATTCTCTCCACCTTGGTCCCGGTCGCGGCGATCAACGGCGTTGGTTTGGCTTTCGCCAACGAAGCGCAGCCATTAAAGGCAATGGACGGCAAACTCGGCACGCTGGTTCGGGGCGAGATCAATAAAGTTGGTCTGTATGCGGCGGGTTGTCAGGCATTGGCGAGGCCATTGCCAAACGCATGGTGGCGGAAGGTGCGACCGTCAAGGCGAACATACCGTGTTTGACTTATGAGACGCCGCCGTTTCAACGTAACCCTATAACTGGCGATTTGCCGACATTCGTTGATGCCCCCTCCCGTGCAAGCCGACTGAGGTTCCACCGCTAACAATCATTGTGCACTTTGGCCCGTATCCACCGGCTGGCGGTTTTTACCAAAGTTTCACAATCGACGCCCAGATGTTGGTCTCGTTCAAACCCTCGTTTTCGCAGGCCAAAGATTGATCGGCAAATGCAGCTAGGTTAAAAATTTACAAACCTACAAGGCGTTTACGGCGGCGGCGATTTCGGCAATGTAAAGAGAATGAAGTTTTTGAAGGTTATACGAGCCGTCGCCGGAGCGTTATGCTGGGCCGGGCTTTCTGGTTGTTCTGGCTATCAACCGGCACCCTTGTCCTTCAATTTTCCGCTGAAGTCCTCGGCTTACATGCTCAAACATACCCTGCCGGATGGAACAAAGCTCTCCCTCACGGCGCCGGTTAGCCTCACTACGCTTGGTGCGCTGGCCATTTTGAATAACCCGGACCTGATCGCCGTGCGCGCCCAGCACGGCATTGCCCAAGCTGAGCTTTTCACCGCCGGGCTGTTGCCAGACCCCACCATCAGCGGCGGGTTCGCAGCTCTGGTCAGTGGGCCGGGGAGTATCCCCGCCATTTCGGGCGCCCTTAGCGAGGATATCTCCGCCTTGATCACCTATTCGGTGAATCGCCGCGCGGCCAAGGCCGGTTTGGCGCAGGTTGATGCACAAATTCTTTGGCAGGAATGGCAAACCGCCGGCCAAGCTGAGGCGCTCAGCATTGCCATCAACGCTGGTGATCAAACAATCGCCAGCCTGCGGGCTGACCAATTAACCCTCAGCAATATTAACCGTGCCACTACCGCCCAGCTTGCCAGCCACAACCTTACCATCGCCGCCGCCAGCGCCAGTGCCAGTGCTTTGGCCGCCAACCAAATGGCCCTAAACAGCGCCATCCAGACGCGTGAGGATACCCAAGACCAGCTTGATGCGCTGCTCGGGCTGCAACCGGGCATAGCACTTCCTGTAACCCTGCCAATGTTGCCAGCGCTGCAGCCCGCCGCCGCTGAACATATAATCAAAACCCTGCCGGAACACCGGCCTGACCTGATTGCGCTGCGTTACGGCTACGCGCAGGCGGATGATAAGCTCCGTGCCGCAATCCTTGCGCAATTCCTGCCGATCAGCCTCGGCGGCTCGGCCGGCCGTGATACCTCAAATGTATGGAGTGCCGGGCCACAACTCAGCCTCACTTTACCTTTGTTCAACCGCAACCGCGGCGGCATCGCCAGTGCAAAGGCAACCCGCCAGCAGCTGGCAGCGCAGTTCCAAGCCAGCCTGGCTGCAGCCGAGGGTGGAGCTGAGGCGTTGCTGGCCAAAATTCCTCATCTCGCCGCTGAGTCCACCGCCGCCACTGCTGCTGCCGCCAGCGCGCGCGATATGGCAAAACAATCCAACGCCGCTTTCAACAACGGCACGCTGGATGCCGTGAGTGCTGCCAACTTGACCACCGCTGCCTCAGAGCGTGCGCGTGAAGCCATAACCCTTTCCGCCCAGCTGATGACAGCGCGCTTGGCGTTGGACACGCTGCTGGGCGCTGGCCTGCCAGCGGCAAATTTATCTGACCTGGAAGCAATGCCATGAATAAAATTCTGCGCGGGGTTATTCCTGCCGCCGTGCTAGCCGCTGCGTTGTGGTGGTTCTGGCCCAGCGCGCCGCATGACACCGCCGCCATCACCCCGAGCGTTCTGGTTACCACCATAACGCTCAAGCCCGGATCTTTGCCACAAACCATTACCGCCTATGGCACCATTGCGGCCGGGCCGGGGGCGGAAACCACCATCACCATGCCGGCCTCAGGCAGCATGGATGCCATTGATGTTATGCCAGGGCAGGCTGTTATGGGCGGGGCGCCGCTGCTGCATGTCCAGCCAGACCCGCAAGCAGTCGCCGACCTGCGCAAGGCCAATTCGGCAGTTGTTGCGGCTAAGGCCAACCGCGCGCATGTGGCCGCTTTGTTCGCCGCACGCTTGGCCACCAGCGCTGACCTTGCCGCCGCTGACCAGACCTTGCGGGACGCCACCAGCACATTAACGGCGCTGCAAACCACCAACACCGGCATGGCTTTCACACTTACGGCCCCGTTCGCCGGAACCATAACGGCTGTATCTGCAAGCACCGGGGCTATGTTGCCAGCTGGTACAACTTTGCTGCGCATTGTTAAAACCAGCGGCTTGGTGGCCGCTGTGGCAGCGCCTGCCGCAAATGCTGCTGCTTTGCACCCTGGCGATGGCGCATTGGTTAGTTTGCTGGGCAGCCACCAGAGCCTGCCAGGCAAGGTTACGGCTGTGGCCACCATGATTGACCCGCAAACCGGCTTGATTGGCATAACCATAGCACCTGATGGCCCGGTTACATTGGGCGCCGCGGTTGTTGCCGATATTACCACCGGCACGCTGAGCGGCTATGTGTTGCCACGCGATGCTGTGCAAACCGATGACCACCGCGCTTATGTGTTTCAAATTGATGCGAAAAACATTGCCCACCGCCAGGATGTGAAAATTCTTGGCAACATTGGCAACCAAACCATTGTGGCACCCAACCTGAATACCGCCATGCCAGTGGTTATTACCGGCGCTTACCAGCTTGATGATGGCTCCGCTGTAAGGACCGGGCCTTGAGGTTTGCATTCTGGTTGCAACGGCACCGTCGCTCTGTCCTTATTCTGGCGGCCACTCTGGCGCTGGGCGGTGTTATTGCTGCGTTGTCCTTGCCGATTGGGCTTTACCCGCAAACTGATTTTCCGCGCGTGCGCGTAACAATTGATACCGGCAGCCAACCCGCGCAGCAGATGATGCTGCAAGTGACGCAACCGATTGAACAAGCCGTGCGCGCCACCCCGGGTGTGGTGAATGTCACTTCCACCACCTCACGCGGGGCGGCACAGGTGGTGATTGATTTTGCCTGGGGCACTGACATGACCACCGCCACGCTCGGCGTGAATGCGGCATTATCGCAATTACTGCCCAGCCTGCCTGCCAATACTACCTACACGGTATTGCACATGGACCCGACAGTATTCCCATTCATGGCCTATGCGCTTACCGCGCCGAATGTGTCACAAGTAAAACTGCAAAATATTGCACGCTACCAAATTGTGCCCCTGTTATCGGCTATTCCCGGCGTGGCGCGGGTGCAGGTGCAAGGCGGCAATACCGCTGAAATTGAGGTTGACGCTGACCCGTACCGCTTAGCGGCTTTTCATCTCACCATTGCTGATATTACCAAAGCCGTGAGTGCTGCTAACACGTTACAGTCAGTGGGCCGCGTTAATGACCATGACCTGCTGTATCTTTTAACCGCTTCTAACGCGCTTCAAACTCTGGATGATGTTAAAAATATTGTGGTGCGGGGCACACCCACCGGCATCGTACGGCTGTCTGACATCGCCACGGTGCGCGATGGCACGGAACCGCGTTATTTTAATGTCGCGGCAAATGGCAAGCAGGCGGTTACGGTTTTGCTGTTTCAGCAGCCTAACAGCAATTCAGTGGCCATTGCGCATGCCGTGCAGAAAACTCTGGCTGTTTTTGCGCCTCAAATTCCCCCCGGTGTGCGCCTTAGCGCGTGGTATGACCAAAGCACGCTGGTTTTGGCTGCCGCGAGCTCCGTGCGTGATGCCATTTTAATTGGTGTGGTGTTGGCAGCCCTTGTGCTGCTGTTTTTCCTGCGCAACTGGCGTATCACGATACTGGCTATTTTCATTGTTCCAGCCTCTCTGGCGGCTGCCGTGCTGGTGCTCTCCTTGCTGGGTATGAGCTTTAACATCATGACACTTGGCGGTCTGGCTGCATCAGTCGGGCTGGTGATCGACGATGTAATCGTGATGATTGAACATATCGCCCGCCGCGCCTCGGGGCCGGGGCTTGATGAAGCGCTGGAGGTTGTGCCGGCCAAAAGCTCACGCGTGCTGCTGGCTGCTGCTGAATTTTTATCGCCGTTGACCGGCTCCTCTACCGCCACCCTGATTGTATTCGTGCCACTGGCGTTTCTTTCAGGCGTTACTGGCAGTTTTTTCAAAGCTCTGTCGATCACCATGGCTTCCACTTTGTTTGCCTCATGGCTGCTTACCGCCTTTGCGGTGCCATTGCTGGCCAACCGGCTGATTGATTTTCAAAAATGGCATGACCCACAAGCCGATCATCCCGGTTGGCTCACCCGCACGCATGCTACATTGCTGCGGCGCAGTTTTGCCCGGCCAATTTGGCTCGGCCTCGCTATCATTATTTTGCTGGTCTGTGGTTACATCTCCTTCACCCGTGTGCCCACCGGCTTTATCCCGCATCTCGATGAAGGCGGCTTCGTGCTGGACTATCAAACCGCGCCTGGCACTTCGCTTACTGAGACAGGACGTGAAATTGCGCAGATTGAAACGATCATCCGGTCTGACCCCGCGGTTGATAGTTTTTCAACCCGCATTGGTGCTGGTTTTGGCGGTGACTTTGCTGAACCCAATACAGGCGATATCGTGGTCCGGCTTACTCCCCTTCGTCAACGGCCCGGCATTGACACCGTCATGGCCCGCATCGCTGATGAGATTGCCGCCAAAGTTCCTGGCGTGGACACTGATGTTCACCAATTGATCGGCGATGAAATTGGCGATCTGACAGGTGTCCCGCAACCAATTGAAATAAAGCTCGCGGCCTCAGACCCAGCACAGCTTGCCCCGGCGGCCCTGCGGGTGGCTGATGCCATTGGTAAAATTCAAGGCGTTGATTCAGTTGTTAATGGGATCATCCCGGCAGGTGACTCAATTGATATTCATGTTGACCCGGTTCGCGCTGCGATTTTGGGGCTTGACCCTGCCACGGTTGCCGCAGCGCTTGATACTGAGCTGGCAGGTTCAGTAGTGACGCAGTTGGAAACCAGCGAACAGCAAATTGGCGTGCGCGTTCGCCTGCCACCAGCGGATGTTGATAATATCGATGCGCTGAAAACACTCCCAATCGCCACAGCCTCAGGCGGTTTGGTGCCACTTGGCTCCGTTGCAAGCTTTACCATGGTTGCGGGGCAGCCCGAAATTACCCGGCAAAATCTGCAACAGATTGTCGCCGTTACCGCCCGTATCACCGGGCGCGGCATTGGCGGCGTGATTGCGGATGTAAAAACAACCCTCGCAAAACCCGGCGTGCTGGGCGATGGTGTTACTTACACGCTTGGCGGCATTTACCAGCAACAGCAAATTGCCTTTGCCGGGCTGGTCCGTGTGTTTATTGCGGCCTTGCTTGCCGAATTTGTTTTGCTGTTGTTTCTCTATGAGGAGTTTTTTCTAGTCGCCGCCATTATGGGCACCTCGCTGCTTTCAACCACCGCAGTGTTCACTGGGCTGCTGATCACCGGTGCCGAGCTAAATATCACTGCCCTCATGGGCATGACAATGATTATTGGCATCGCCACCGAGATGGCGATTTTCTATGTATCAGAATACCGGCTGCTGCTGGAAACCATGAGCCCGCGTGATGCGCTTGCCGCCGCAAGCACCAACCGGCTGCGCCCCATTGCCATGACCACGCTGGCCGCCATTTTAACACTTCTGCCGCTGGCGCTTGACCTTGGCCAAGGTGCCGGCATGCAGCAGCCGCTCGCTATCGCCATAATTTCTGGCTTACTGGTACAATTTCCGCTGGTATTGCTCGGGCTACCGGTGTTGCTCTGGCTAAGGATCAAAGCCCAGAGTTCTGAGTCACCTGAGTGATGGTGTTACGCCCGGGGTGGTTACGTTCCCACGCAAACGGCCTGGGCGATGATGAAAGTGGAGCTAGACTCTTGAGACTGATTGTTTGAAGTTAACGCGCTTGCGTCAAGCCGAACATATCGCGCTCTAGTATTCTTCATCGGCAACATACGAACCGATGCGCTGCACGAGATCAGGTGAGCGTTTCGCCAGGATGGCACCATAAATAACCGCAAGCACCAGCAGGCCAAGCGCCAGGTATGGGTAGATATTGAACGGATAAGGCTGGCCTGGCTCCACCAGCCCATACAGCGGGAACAGCATAAGACCGGTACCGAGCAGCGGAAAGATGAGATGTTTGACCGGGCTGAAATCCACCCGATGGTGCTTCAACATATAGACCGGTAAAGCCAGATTGGCGACGAGATAAGTCACGATGATGGGAATGGTGCCAAGGGTGCCAGTATCGCCGAATTTTCCCAGCCGATGAACAAATAAATTGCCAACGGGAAGCCGACACCAATACCCGCAAGACCGCCTGAGATATTGGAGGGCATCATAGAACCCGCCTTCGCCCTGCACCGGTTCAAAAATGAATGCCGCAACGTGCTTGGGGTCGGTGTCTGATTTGAACAGGCGGCGCAGATGCTTAAGGGAGTCCGTGACAATGACGTCATGCAATTCATTGGGGAACGGTGCATGGAAAATATTCGCTGGCAGGGCACCGAAGCCGACCTTGTAGGGAACCAATTTGCCGGTGAGTGCCATGCCGAGCAGCGTGCGGCCATGAAAAGCGCCGTCGAACGCAATGATGCCGGAGTGACCGGTGGCGGCGCGGGCAATTTTCACGGCGTTTTCCACGGCTTCAACGCCGGTGGTGACGAGAATGGTTTTTTTGGCGTGGCTGCCAGGGGTGCTGGCATTAATTTTTTCGGCGAGCGCTACATACGAGGTGTAAGGGATCACCTGATAGGCCGTATGGGTAAACTGGTTGAGCTGCTGGGTGACAGCAGCCACCACGCGTGGATGGCAGTGGCCCGTATTCAGTAAGGCGATGCTGCCTGCAAAAACGTCGATGTCGGCGCCGCGATCACCGCCGAACGTGGCGTTCCGTGCGCGCACATCACTCTGGCATGGGTGTGCTGCAAACCTGGAATCACGGCGCCGACCGTGGGTGCTACCAAGCGCGCACATCTTGATAATGCAATCGCCGCTGCCAAACTCACACTCACCGCGAACGAGATGGCGCGGCTGGAAGCCCCCTGCGTGCCGCATGCGATCGTTGGATTTTCATGATCTGGTTAAAACTGACCGGGGCAGCATCCAGATCGGCTCTCGCATCGTAAAGGATTTGGTAGCATGGCTCAAGCAATTGGGCCAGTGCGTCGAACTCGTCGCTTTTTTCAACGTGTCAAGCGGCATCATCTATTTTGATGTCGCCATATTTTACGATCGCGATTTTTTACCAGTGTTCAGCAAATTTTTTATACTTGCGGGCTGGCTAAAGTGGCCTTCATAACAACCCACACCATCGTCTTCCCTGGTAGACGATGGCTCGATCAGGCTCGGGCACCCCCCAGTGTTCGCAAGCTATTTTTCACAGACTACGCAATAAGCTCGCTTTGTTCCATGTATCCTAATCCTTATGCACGTTTTCGCCAACGCCGCGCGAGGTCAAACAAGTGGCATACAAATGATAACAGCAAGGCCGCCGCCACAAACGGCCACGCGTGATGTTTCGCGCTAAGCCACCACGCCGCCAGCAAAAAATCACCCGCCAGCAAGTTCGGCAGAAAGTCCCTCCAGACGACACCATGTTTGGTAAAATGGTAGAGTAGAGCCAAGCCTGCCGCTTCAAACATTGTGAGAATCAGAATAGGCACAATGATGTCACCGGATGTGACGAGGCTGGCAATCATGGGGGGATTTGGGTCACAAGCACAGCGGCTTCGTTACGGCGCACGAAGGGGATTGTCCAAGGCGGGTCGTAGAACCAATCGATAATGTCACCGCTTGGCCGCCAGCCCGAGTCGGCCAAGCCGGTGAGCAACTTAGCGTGTGCTTCTCTAACCAGCCCAACACCCGGTACACCTGAAAAACGGTAAACCGCATAAGTTTCGGCCGGCACTTCAACAATTACCACGGCTGGGTCAAGCGGCTTCGGCAAATTGGCCAGCGTGTAGTTGGCGGGCATAAAAAAACTTATGGTCCACTGGCCGGGGCTTGTTTGTGTTTGGGCGACTGGCGCCGTCATGGCGATTTTGGATGGCTGAATGCTTGACTGTTCAACCGGCGCTGTCATGCTAATTGAGGTATTTGCCTGATTGGCGCCAAAAATATACCGCGCGATCCGCCGAAAACCTTGCGAGCGCGCGGCTATTTCATCAGCTTGCACGATTGTTGTGGCTGCCAATCTAGGGGCATACTGCCTGATCTGTATATCGCCAAGGTTTGCAATAACTTTGTAGCGCGGCTCCTCGGTGCCATTGCGAATGCCGACGACAGAACAACCGGCAAGCGCAATGGCGAGAAGTGGGGAGAATAGTTTCAGGGTTTTGTACTATCTGTTGTTGGAATAGATGAATTAGGCATTACAGACGGCATTGCAATGGGTGTTACGGCGGCTGTAGCCGAGGCACCAACCCCCAGGAGTGGCGGAAATTGAGCAGCCATGGCGGCCCCAAACAGCGGTTTATAAACCCCTTGATGGCACGTAGCGCAATTGATTTTAGCAACATCGCCCATAGGCCCACGCTGGCCGGCGGGGAACGTGCTGGTTAACGGAACCATATAGTTGGTATTTAAATCACGCAGCATTGCTTCCGCGTAAAATGCGGTGAGGCGTTGCGGCGTGCTTTCGCTCCAATCACTGAAAGCCTGGCTGTTGTGACAAAAGGCGCAATTCACACCCAGCGCCTGCGAATAATGCATCATGAGCGCGTAGGTCCAGTCGGTCTGTTTAATCGACTGAGTATTACCACTGGGCAACGCGGTAGTGCCCTGATCACGAATATTTTCATGATTCAACAAAAACGGCGTGAAGGGATCGGACGGGAGCGAAGAGTTATTGATCGCTAATGCAGGCAGGTTTTTTCCCATGCTGGTCTCCAACAATCCGGCACCGGAGCCTGGTGTGGCACCCGTAAACCATATCTGCGATGGCATGGGCGCACCACGGTGGCAAGTGTAGCAAGTAACACCGACATTGCCAACGTGATTGGTGTATTTAGTATTCACGGCAATCGTCATTTGCAGCATCCGACGCGCAATGACCTTGGTGTATTTCGAATCATCCGCGAAATTACCTGCGACATGGCAATAGTTGCAACCTTGCTGCGGCGCCACCCAATTGGTCATCGATACCATTAGCCTTGTAAACGCACCGCTACTGACATTCCCCAAAACCTGCACATTTTTATAGACCGTACTGGCCGGTGGGCCGGCATCAATTGGCGGCAGTGCCGCGGGCACCTGATTGATCGCCAAGGCTGCGGCAACTTGCTTGGGAACATAGTTGAGTTGCATGCCAGTTCCGGGGTTACCTGTGGCAACAATGTTAATGGGTGGGCGCGTGAAGGTGAGAACGGCAACAAGTGATATAGCAAAAGCGCCAAGCAATGCGGCGCCCGACAGAGCGGCTCTCATGGCTTACCTCCCTGTAGGGTCGCCGGGTCAACAGCATGACTGTAAATAGGCGCGTAATGCGGTGCCACACCATGTTTTACCGCCCACAGGAACCAATTGTCGGTAACTGTGCCAGTCAGCAATATTCCAATTCCGCCTGTAAGGGGCGTGAGAACCGCAAACCACCAAGCCCAGCGATGGATCGACTCCATGGTGGCATTGAAGCCCATTGTCCAACGCCAGAACAATGCGGCTCGCTCAGATGCGGTGCCACGATCAACCGATTGCTCAACCTCCTTTTCGCCCCCAAACCGGCTAACGGCAAGAATGGTTGCCGCATGCATGGCGAACAACAACACCGACCCATAAAGAAACACAATGGAAAGCATGTGGAATGGATCGTAATAGAGATTTCCGTAGCGCAGAGAGAATGAGACGGTCCAGTCAAGATGAGGAAAAATTCCAAACGGCGGAGCTTCACCCCAGCTTCCCATCAAAAGCGGACGAAGGAAGCCCAGAACAAAATACAACCAAATAGCTGCCCCCCAGGCCCATGCCATATGAGTACCAAGCCCAAGCTGCCGGGCCCGGCGATACATTCTGAAAAACCACAAAACCATTGCTGCGGTCAGGAAGAACCCTGCCATCAGCCACCAACCACCCTGGTTAAGCGGTGGAATTCTTAATCCGTTAGCAGGTGCCGGAGGTTCAAGCGCCAACCAAGGAAGATCACGAATGAATAAAATTGGGTTCCAGCCAACAGAGGCCCACATGTTAAGCCCGATAATCTCGATGGCGATGAACCCAGAAATGAGCGATGCAACCCCAAGCGATCCTAGATATAGTGGCCCAACCTGGGCGTTTCCAATAATGCCCATAAGGTAGCTGTAAAATGGCTTGCCTTCACGCTGAAAGATGCTGCCTGAAACGGGAGGCCCAGCGTGGAGTGGCCCACGGATTTGTACGCGTGTGAAAATATTTTGATACTCGGTCATTTGAACGGCTTCTCCTCCCTATTGGCGAAGCATGGAATTTAAGATTGCAGACACTAATGCGCGCCGGACCATATCGGCATATTCAACCACCAGCTCCACCATTCCGGCCAGCCGGCTGTCCAGAACGGTCCGCTGATGATAATACATACGGCACTAAAAAATACCGCAGCTAAGGCCAAGAACAAACCCAACCTATGAATACCCAGTGTGCCGATGGAATAACCAATAAAGTCACGGAAAAACGTATCTTCATGCTCAGCTGTTTTTACGTCCTCACCCTGCGCCGGGTTCAGCGCCGAGAGCACCAGTGAGCCATGCAGTGCCAATGCAAACGTCGTGGTGAAAAATAGTGTCACCGCGATCATATGAGCCGGATTATATTCAAAATTCAAATACTGATAACCAGTGTTTGAAACCCAATCAAGATGGCTCATGATGCCATAAGGGAACGCAACCCCCCAGGCTCCCATTAAAATGGGCCGAATAACTTCCAAACTGAAGTATGCAAAAATGGCGAAACTAAACGCAAAAGGAACGTGCAGGCCGATGCCGAGTTTGCGCGATATCTCAACTTCTCTAAGCGCCCACGAGACAAAGGCGCCAAGAGCACATATCGTGATAACCTGCCAAAGTCCGCCTTTGGCCAGCGGCGCAAAGCCTAAACCGTATGATACATCTGGTGGGACGATATTTATTTGCCAGATATTCCAGGTGGTTCCTTGAGACGCCCCATAGATAATGAGCGCTGTGCCGAGGATAGAAAAAAACGCCGCCGTGACACCAAAGAAACCGACATAAAAGGGGCCAACCCAATAGTCGAATAGATCGCCTCCTAAAAGTGTACCACCAGGCACACGATATTTTTTTTCGAAGGTCAACATCGCCATCTGAATATCCCCTCTTTGCAAGCTTATCCGATAAAATTCAAGAATGTGGAGGTCGCCAGAGCGTTGACTCTGGCAACCTCCAAACAGGTCACTTTGAAGCTGGTAGTGAAGACATCTGGGCTGGCGGTGCTACCGCTGCCCCGCCGCCGATCCAGTCAAAACGCGGCGTACTGAGCAAAATAAAATGTATCAGCAAAGCCAGCGTAAACAAGAAAGCGAACAGTGCGACCAGAGCGCGCCGTGGGTCAAATAACAACCATATACGATACATGATGAGCTCCCTTTATGAGAACATGCTGGTGGTAAGACCCAGCAATGCATGTGCGTGGTTGGGTAGCAACATGGAGTAGCCATTTGGGCCTGGAATCCAGGGCCGCCATGACCAAACCAGGAAGTGCGCCACAATGGCGATCAGCGTGAAAGCGATAAAGCTAACCACAAAAATTTTATGGAACTCTTTCGCTTCCGTTTCGGTCAGCCCGCTAAGCGAGCCTTCCCTTGGTGGGCCGGAACTAGACATGAAGTTTTATCCTTTTTTTAGGAGATATATTTTGCAACATACCTCCAGGATCGCGCGCACCCCGCACGAAGGAACGGACCCGCCACAGAAGGCAAGGGCCGATGGGAGAGAGGCCGGGCATCATGCCAACTGCCTCGTTGAAATGGCGGCTGCGACATGCACAGCCATAACGATGATGTCACCTTTCGCCTGCGCTTCGCGCTCGGCTTTGTCGCGCAGGCGCTTTGCCGCAGAGATTCTAATTAAATACGGCTCGGTATCGAGATGATCATCAAGCATCTGCAAGGCGCCCTCATCCCACTCATACGGCGCAGCGGGCTTGGCATGGGTTGGCTCAATCTTGTCCATGTCAGTACCCAAGGGTAAAATATTGAACAGCGCGTCGAATAACGCGTTACAATATTCCTGCACCACATAGGTCACGCCGGCGTAACCCATAAACGGTGTTCCCGTTGCCCGCCGGATAATGGCACCAGGAAAAGATGCCGGAATATATATGCAACGACCTCCTAGTTCGGCGGCGTACATACGCTCATTGAACGAACCGAATAACACCAGCGGCGGTTTGGATTTCATGTCAGCGCGAATCGCGTCATTATCAGGCTTCACGCCTGGCTTGCGTGCATAGGCAAAACTACATGGTATGCCAAAATCATCTTCCAGCATCCGCTTTAACCCACGTACATAGGTTTCAGTCGCCACCACCGCAAAGGAGGCCGTTGCGAAAAAATCTTGAGTGACACTGCGCCATAAGTCCCAGATCGGTTTAATCGTCTCGGCTTTTTCGCGCGCGATAAATGGTTCGGCATTCAAGCCGGTAAGTTTTCCTAATGTGCGCAGGAAATTGGTGGTGGCATACATCCCCATTGGCGCATGCAGATAAGGCTTGCCAAGTTCTTCACAAAGCTTGCGACCAAATTCCCGGTACATACAAATATTTACATCGGCATCGGCCAGTTTGGGAATATCCTTAATATGTGTACCCAACGGGAATACCGCATTCACTTCACATCCAATGCCTTCAATAATTCGCCTGATTTCGCTTAGGTCTGAGGGCATATTGAAAGTGCCATAAATTGGCCCGATGATGTTTACCTTTGGTTTGGCATTAACATCGGCTGGCTTGCGTTTGGTTTTGGCATTGCCAAATTCGTTCCATAACCACACCATCGCCCGTTCGGCGCACTGCCATTGGTCTTCATCGATGGTCCTTGGAATAAAACGGCGCAGATTAGAGCCATCAGGTGTGACACCACCGCCGATCATCTCAGCAATACTCCCAGTGACGACAACTGCCGGGATCTTTTGATCGCCCATCAATGCCGCGCGGCGCATCGGGCCTTCAGTGCCTGATGATGATAAATTATCTTCTGATAACCCGGTAACAACAATCGGCAATTCATGTGGTGGTAAGCCATCAGTGTAATGCAACACTGCCGTCACCGGTAAATTTTCACAGCCTACTGGTCCATCAATTACAACCCTTAAACCTTTGACGGCGGTGAAAGTATAAACTGCGCCCCAGTAGCCGCCGGCACGATCATGGTCTTGCACTAGCATGCGGCTGGCTCCTGAGACGGAACAAAGAAATCGATCATCCGGGAGAATCGTTCACGCCCGGCAGTTTGAGACGCCACAATTGATGCAAGCGAAGCTGGGCCCGCGACCCCAAACAAAGGCCGCGCCGATACCATGTTAGTGAAATAAACAGCGGGAATACCGGCTTCCTTCGCCGCCTGCACCAAAGGCGTGGTACCAACTGCAAGATCAGGTTTAACCTCGCGCATTGCACTAATGTCTTGCTCAAGTGAGGCGCGGTATTGCACGTGCGTTCCGCGAGCTTCTAACCATTCGCGGTCAGCATTGCTCCATTCAGTTTTTGGCAGAGCCGTGCCAACGTAAGGAATGGTTGCCCCTGCTTCCATCAGAATTCTGGCCACCAACAATTCTGAACCCTCATAACCTGAAATGACCATGCGAGCATTCACCTTGTTATTGGCGAGAACGGCTTTTATGGCTGGTAAAATTTTGGCTTTGGCTGAATCGATCGCGGCTCCACCAACATCAGCGGCTTTACCAATGGCATCGAGCCAATCCGCCGTGCCATCTAAGCCAACCGGCGCTGAACCAACAATTGGCCTGCCTGCTGCGACAAATTCACGGATGGTTGCGGTATAGAACGGATGCACAGCTGCGGCCACCGTGCAGTCCAGCGCGCCATATAAATCGCGCCATTCACGCGCCGGCATACCAGGGGCCAATGAGAGACCCATTGGGGCCAGCAATGCCGCTACACCTGATGGGTCAGCGGGGAACAGCTCACCAATCAAACATACGCGTTTACCATCAGCAACCGGCCCACGCGGGCGTGCAACAGCGCCACGCTCAGCCTCACCGCGGGCATATTTTAGCATTGCGCCAGCCAGCACGTCTTTGGCTTCAGCATGTGTTGGCACACCAAATCCTGGCACATCAATGCCGATGATTCGTACGCCATCAATTTCTTTAGGTAATAAATCAAGCGGCACGCCCGATGCCGTAGGGACACATAAATTAATGATCACCACCGCATCGTAATCGGCTGGCCTGGCAGTCTCACGTACAGCTCGGCGGATGTCTTCAAACAACTGTCCTGTGACCAATGTTTCCGAGTCAAACGGCACGTACCCTACACTTCGACGGGCGCCGTAAAAATGTGAAGTAAAAGTCAGACCATAAACACAGCAGGCGGAACCGGATAGAATCGTCGCCACCCGCCGCATACGCAGCCCAACGCGCAGGCTACCGAAAGCCGGACACATTGATTGCGGTTGGTCATGCGGGCCCTGCGGGTAATCCATCGCAAGCTTATCAAGCACCTCGGATTTTCCAGCCGCACGTGCCGCTGCCTGCATGGTCTGCTTGCCACCGTGGCAGGAAGCAGCTTCAGGTTTCACGGGTAGGGTAACGGCACCATCCATTAGCTATGACCCCTCGTACACAACTTCGAGCGATGGGATTTCGACGTGATCAATGCCGCACATATCGGCAAAGGTTGCGGGATCCAGCACCACATCACGGCCCACGGCATCACCTTTGAACAGGCCAAGCAGGCCATCCTGCGTCAGCGGGGTTGGCCGCACCGGCGGTGCCTCGGCAACCGCCATGCCTAGTTGTTCAAATAGCGCCCCCCATTGGCTCTGTGAGGTGCCAATGATTTCATAATTAGCGCTCTTACGGCGAATATCCTCATCCGCCGGAATGGCGGCAAGAATAGGGATTCCAACCGCGCTACAAAATGCCTGAGCCTCACCGGTACCGTCATCTTTATTGATGACCATGCCAGCCACGCCAACATTACCACCAAGGTTACGGAAATAATCCACCGCCGAGCAAACATTGTTGGCGACATATAGAGATTGCAGGTCATTCGAGGCAACCACAATTACCTTCTGGCAAAGGTCGCGCGCAATTGGCAGACCAAAGCCGCCACACACAACGTCTCCTAAAAAATCGAGCAGCACATAGTCAAAATCCCAATCCTGGAATCCGAGCTTATCAAGCAGCTCGAACCCGTGGATGATGCCGCGCCCCCCACAACCACGACCCACTTCAGGGCCACCGAGTTCCATGGCGAATACGCCATCGCGCTTGAAGCAGACATCGCCGATGACCACCGCCTCGCCGGCGGCTTTTTTCTTCGAAGATGTCTCGATAATGGTAGGGCATGACCGGCCACCGAACAGCAGTGACGTTGTATCAGACTTCGGATCACACCCAATCAACAAAACCCGTTTGCCCTGCTCCGCCATCATGTATGAAAGGTTGGCCAGTGTGAAACTTTTGCCAATTCCCCCCTTACCATAGATCGCAATGATCTGGGTCTTTTTTGGTGCCTTCACCGACGACTCGGCTGAGATGTCTGGCAGAATACGGCCCGGTGTCGCGTTCATGTTGAACTCCAATCAATGATCATTTTCAGGCAGGAAGAATTTCCGAATGCGGTTTCATAAGCCCCGTCTGCCGCACTCGGGGGGGCATGGTGTGTGATGAGCCCATCGAGATTTAATGCGCCGGTTTCGACCAGATTTATAACCGCAGCTAAATCGGCCGGCTGCCATTGCGCGGCGATACGCAGGCGCGCTTCACGCATGAAAGCTGGCGCAAAAGCAAATTGTAAGTTTGCATAAAACCCGGCAAGCACTATCTCACCGCCCGGGGCTAAGCGCGAAACCAGAGTATCCAGAATCGATGAATCGCCACTTGCGTCGTATATTGTTTTGTAGTCGCGCCTTGCGTCTTCCTCTGGCTTGCAAACCCGGTAGCCTTTGGCACCATTATGGCGCACTGGATTGGTCTCCCACACGGTTGGCTCCACACCAGCGATAACCGCGATACGGGCCAGCAACCTGCCGACCACACCATGACCTATAATTAAGTCTGGTTGGGCGGCATGATTGGCACTGGCATGATAAGCTGTGGCTGCCAGAGCCAACAAAGCGCCGCGCTCTCCCAGCGCCTCATCAATTTTGGTCACGCGCGACTCTGGTACAACCAACCGGGAGGCTGTGGCGCCAAACAACCCACGCACATCACCAAAACAATTCGAGCCTGGTACAAAGACAAACTCACCAATCCGATGACGTTTCGAGGCCGAAGCCTCGATAACACGGCCCACCGATTCATACCCGGGTACTAGCGGGTAACCCATGCCGGGGAACGGCGGCATGTCACCACTCCAGAACAAACGTTCAGTTCCAGTGCTGATACCACTATAGGCCACGTCCACCACCAAGTCTGAATCACCAGGGTCGTTCAGACGTAACGAGGCTAACTCGATACGTTTTGGCTCCCAGATGACAACGGCTTGGCTTTCCAAAATTCTGACCTTTCAAGGACAGTTGCGGTCGGACCATGTGTCGGCGCCCTTCCGATATTGTCAGACTAACTAGACACTATTTAATGTCAAGAAAAACTTACGTAATAGCATGGGCTATGATAATGCTGGTCAACATTGGTTGGCTGGTGGGTATTTGGTGAACCGCGGAGAAACCCGCTTCAGCAAGCATGGCAATAATTTCAGCAGGATGGCGTGCGCGGCCGCTGCCCATAGCCAGCAGATAAAAACCAAAATAGGCATCCCCCACCGGCTCAGCACCTTTGGTGCCCGCCATCGGTTCGGCCAGCAAAAGTACCCCGTGCGGCGGGAGGGCCGCCCGTGCTGATTTGAGAATATGTAAAGCCAATTCGTCAGGATGGTCGTGCAACACCCTGATCAAAGTGATGATATCGGCACCCTTAGGCAGTTCATCCTGGGTAAAGTCACCACCGTAGGCTTTGGCACGGCCAATCAAATTACCGCGCTCAAACGCCTGAGTGGCGCAGGCGGCAACCGGCGGCAAATCGAATAACCTGAACTGCAGCTCAGGCGCGTGTGGTGCCAGCAGGCGCAGAAAGCTGCCATCGCCACCGCCAACATCCATAATGACCCGATGCCGGTTAAAAGAATAGGCTGCAATGACCTCGTGGGCGACCATCGGTTGTGATGCCGCCATCAGTGCCGAATAGGCCGCAGATTGCCCAGCGCTGCCACGATACGGCCAGAACTGGCCCAGCCGGGTTTCAACCTGGCCGCGCAGTAGCGCTACAGGGTCAGCAAGGTCGGCGTAAAACATCCTGTGATGCGCCACCATGGCGGCAATACCCGGGTTGCCCCGCAACGCCGCGCCCAGCGGGCCTAGCCGAAAAGACGTTCCATGCTGGCGAGAGAGCAACCGCAACGAAGCCGCCGCATTCAAAAGCATCAGCATCTGATGAACAGGAATATCATAGCGCACCGCCAACGTCTCGGCAGAGGCGGGTTGGCGCGCCAAAGCATCAAACAGATCAAGCTCAACGCAAGTCGCCAGAATCTGCGCGTAAACAAACCCTGCGCACAGGTCGAACAATGCCCTGGCCTCACGCCGAGCCACCCTCCGGGTAAGGGGGAATCGCGCAGCCCATCCTTGGAATTGCGGGTTGGCTAGGCATTTATCCCGCCAGTCGAGCCAAAAACGATTAAGCAGCCCTAAACCAAGCGGTCCGTTTTCTGCCAAAGCGACCGGCGGCATGACCTATCAGGCCGCGACCCTACATAGTGTCTTAGGAACCAGCCGCTTGGCCTCTTGCGCAATCAAGGCGCGGAGATGCACGGCGCCCGCACAATCCGGAATCGACGCTGCCGCCTGCGCCGCCAGCGAATCCAGCAGGTCCAGAGCCCCATTGATGCCATAGGCCCGCACAGCACTCGGCCGCTCCAATGCAGCATCGCGCCCCACTGGTTTGCCGCAATCATCGGAACTTGCCACGGCATCAAGCAGGTCATCGGCAACCTGGTAAGCCTCACCCAACGCCTCTCCTAAGCCCCGCCAGGGTTGCGGGTCGGCCCCTGCTGCTGCTGCACCGGCGATGGTGGCAGCGGAAAACAAGGCACCGGTTTTTGCACGTTGATACACCGAAAGATCAGGCTTCGGCTCACTCTCCCAAGCCTGACCCGCCGTGATTCCATTGGGCATACCCACCGCCTGAGCAATGGTAAGCACCAGTGGCCCCAGCCGCGCCGGGGCATTGAGCGTCCCCCAGGCCAGCAATTGAAACGACAGTACGATCAAGCCATCGCCTGCCAGCACGGCCAACGGTGAACCATAAGCCGCATGGACGGATGGTTTGCCACGCCGGGTGGCGGCATCATCAAAACAAGGCAAATCATCATGTACCAGCGAGGCGCAATGCAATAATTCAATGGCGCAGGCCGCGGCATCTGACGCCTGGGGATGATCATCACCGCAGGCCGCGGCGACTGCCAGACAAAGTCTTGGCCGTACCCGAGCACCGCGCGGGAATACCGCATGACGCATGGCAGCGGCTAACAAAGGCGGTGCCGGCGGCGCGTGGGTACGGGTAAAAGCTAGATTCAGCCCAGCCTCAATGCGCGACGCTGCATCCATGGACGCTCTCCTGCGGTGTTGACCAACCTAAGCTGTCAATTTTATTTGTCATTAAATATGTGCATATTAATTGACACTTGGTCAAGACATTTCGATACTGCCGCATGGCACAACGAAAGATCATCGTCATTGGCGCCGGCATCGGCGGGTTGGTTGCTGCCACGCAACTCGCGCACGCCGGGCTGGATGTGACTGTTTGCGAAACAGCGGCCACGGCCGGCGGCAAGTTACGCGAACTCAATGTGGGGGGTACGGCCATTGATGCCGGACCTACGGTTTTTACGCTACGGACGGTCTTCGATGCGATATTCACAATATTGGGCGAGCAGCTTGACCAGCATATCAGCTTGGAACCGCTAGACTGCTTGGCGCGGCATGTCTGGGAAGATGGTGCCCGGTTGGATTTATTTGCCGATACCGAACGCAATGCTGCCGCCATAAGTGCCTTTGCGGGTTTAGCAGCGGCCCAGGCTTATCGGAAATTTGCCAAACGCAGCGCCGAGATTTTTGCAACGCTTGATGCCAGCTTCATGCAGCGCCAGCAGCCGGGCTTGCTGGGGTTGCTACAACATGCCGCCCCAATACATGGGATAGGCTTGATGCATTTAGCGCCATTTACCAGCCTGTGGGACGAGCTGGGGCGGTATTTCATCAACCCCAAACTGCGCCAATTATTTGCCCGTTACGCTACTTACTGCGGCTGCTCGCCGTATGACGCGCCCGCCACATTGATGCTGGTAGCACACGCCGAGCAAAATGGTGTTTGGCGGATTAAAGGCGGCATGTACCGGCTGGTTGAAGCTTTGGTAAAATTGGCTGAGGCGCGTGGTGTGGTATTTCGTTTTAACTGCCCCGTTGCCGAAGTTACCACGCACCATGGCCGCGCCAACGGCGTGAAACTGCAATCTGGTGAGGGTCTGATGGCAGACGCTGTCATCGCCAACGCTGACCTTGCCGCTATGAGCGCGGGATATTTTGGCGAGGCCGCAAAATCAGCCGTCAGCGGCCTCATTAAAGGCGCCAAACGCTCACTCTCAGCGGTAACCTGGGCAATTAAAGGCAAAGTATCGGGCATGGAGCTTGCCCACCATAATGTTTTTTTTGCCAATGATAACGGCGCAGAATTTGCCGCCATTAAGGCTAGCACCTTACCCGCTGACCCTACAATTTACATTTGTGCGCCGACTGAGGGGGCGTTTTTTTGCCTGATCAACGCGCCGGCAACTGGTGATCAATTTCGGCCCAATGGGCTTGAGGAGGAACAATGTCTCAGCGTGATGCTAGCGAAGCTGCAAAAATGCGGGCTACAACTAAAACCTTCAACGATGATCCGAACCGGACCACAAATGTTCAACCATTTATTCCCGGCCTCGGGCGGGGCACTATACGGCCGCGCCCTGACGGGGTGGCGAGATTCATTCCGCCGACCGGGGAGCACAACAAAATTGCCGGGGCTTTATCTGGCCGGCGGGGCGGTCCATCCGGGGCCGGGGCTACCAATGGCGGCAATGTCAGGCTGCTTGGCAGCCACACAGATTTTGCAGGACCTCGCTTTGCGCAAATTATCAAACCGGGTGGTTACGCCTGGTGGTATGTCGATGCGATCAGTGATGATGGGCTCCAAGCGCTCACCCTGATCGGTTTTATCGGGAGCGTGTTTTCGCCATACTACGCCAGGGCCAATGCACGCCTTCCTGCAAACCCGGAAAATCATTGTGCGATGAATATCGTACTGTATCAACCGGGCGGTGGGCGATGGGCCATGACTGAACGGAGGGCTGATAAATTATTCCGCTCGGCCCAACATTTGCAAATTGGCAACAGTGTTATGCGATGGGAGGACGGTAAGCTTACCGCTGAAATTGATGAAATCGGCGTACCAATTCCGCGCCGTATCCGCGGGCACCTAACATTAACACCGATAACAGTTCTGTCGACGCAATTTCAACTTGATAGCGCCGAACGGCACCGTTGGCAGCCGATTGCCCCGCTAGCCCGGATTGAGGTTGAATTTCAAAATCCAAAACTCTCATGGCGCGGCAACGCCTATTTTGATAGTAATGAGGGAGATGCCCCGTTGGCAGCGGATTTTGTAAATTGGCATTGGTCCCGCGCCAACGATAAATCAGCCACCAAAATTTTTTATAATGTAAAGCGCCGCGATGGCACAGGTTTGGTTTTAGGGTTAGAAGTTCAGCCAGACGGCAAAATTGAGTATGTATCACCACCGCCGGAACAACCACTGCCTGGCACAGTTTGGCGGGTGGCGCGCAGTACCCATTCCGATGCGGCGTACAAACCAATAGTGTTAAAAACGCTGGAAGATGCGCCGTTTTACAATCGCTCGATTATCCGCGCGCAATCTGACGGAAAGATATTCGATGCAATGCATGAATCGCTCGATCTGGACCGCTTCAACAAAAGCTGGGTAAGACTGCTACTGCCGTTCCGAATGCCCCGTATCTAATACGGCACATCTTGCTGCTTCGGCTTCGCGCTCTTTGTCGCGCTTTAAGTCCCGGCTGACAGAGATATATTGCTGAATACCAAATAGCACCACGCCAAAATCAAGTGTCGTCCATTCCAGAAAGGTGGCAACATGACCGGTCATGCCAGACGGCCATCGGCTTCACCAGCAGCGCCGCGCTGCACCCGCTCCAAACGTTCGAACAAATCCAGTAATTTAATAAACGGTGATGACGTTGTTTCAGGATTCAGTGCCGCAGCATTGATGAGAAATAAGTTCGCCGCCAAGGCGCCAGCATCGTTGCTACGAACAGGCCGAAAGGCCGCACCGGCGGCACTTGCCGCCAGCCATAGCTTGCGCATTCCACCGACATGCGCGCGCGAATTGAGAGAATCGTAACCGCTCGCGGCAATTTCATGACCGATGGCTGCATATATTTTCCGCGCTGCATGAATACCAACCCGGCAATCGAGCGGCAAACGCGTGATACCTGATGCAGCGCGGTCATAAAGCCGCATCGATTCGTCGAGTAACTTTTCAACCAGGCCGCCGATCTCCGGAGAGAATTGTGGTGCCGCGATAAATGCCGTTTCATCAATACCAGCTTCCCGCAACCATATTTGCGGTAAAAATAATCGGCCGGCTCTGGCATCCTCACCCACATCGCGGGCGATGTTGGTAAGTTGCATTGCCAGACCAAGATCTGAAGCACGGGCCAGCGTCTCGTGATCCCGCACGCCCATCAGTACCGCCATCATCACGCCTACGCTGCCGGCAACTCGGGCAGCGTAATCCAGCAAATCAGCTAATGTTTCATAACGCCTGCCCTGCGAGTCCCATGCCAGACCTTCAATCAACGCAGCTGGCAAAGTCTTCGGCACATCAAAGTCGGCGACAGTCGCTGCAAACGCCCGGTCCACTGATGAAGGATACGGCTCGCCCTCGTATGCGGCATCAAGACGATTATATAAATTTGCCAAAGCCGCGGCCGGGTCATCACCTAAGTCAATCGCGTCATCGGCCTCACGGCAAAATGCGTAGAGCGCGGTGGCGGGGTCACGCACCCGACGAGGAAGCAACAACGAAGCGGCGTAAAAACTGCGCGATCCGTTGCAAAGCAACGTGCGGCATGCGGCAATATCGGCGGGATCAGCGGAAGACTGCAGCATTTGGAACGACCTCATCAAGAACACGCGCGGAAGACAATACACCCGGCACACCAGCACCAGGGTGGGTACTGGCACCTACTAAAAACAGATTTTCAAAATCTTCGGATTTATTGTGCGGCCTAAACCATGCACTTTGCAACAGCCGCGGGGCAAAACCAAAGCCAGCGCCATGCAGCGAGAGATAATTTGATTCAAAATCCAGTGGTGACATAATTTTGGAGGTGACAATAGATTCACTCAGACCCGGCAAAACGCTGTTGTTCAAATACCGCTCAATCGCTTGGCGGTATAATTCGGCTTGATTTTTCCAGTCAGTCGTACTTTGCAGATTTGGCACTGGCGATAGCACGTAAAATGCGTCACAGCCCGGAGGAGCCAGTGTGGGGTCGGTATGTGTTGGGCGGTGCAAATACAGACTGAAATCTGGTGCCAAGGTTTTTATATCAAAAATATCGCGCAACAGTTCATCGTGCCTTGGCCCGAGCAAAATGGTGTGATGGGGTACATTTTCAAATTTTCGGCTGGTTCCAAAATACCAGACGAACAAACCCATCGAGAATTTTGCCTTCGCGATGTTTCGGTCAGTCCAGCGCTTGCGTGGTTGCCTGGCCAGCAGGTTTTTGTAAGTCCAGCCAGCGCAGGCGTTGGAAACCACAATATCAGACTTAATTTCCTCGCCACCCTCAAGCACAACGCCGACGGCTGTTTTGCCGCGCACCAGAATTTCCTGCACTGTCGCATTTGTACGGACGATGTTGCCTTGCCCCTCAATCAGCCTCACCATGCCGCTTACTAATGCTCCGGTGCCGCCGATTGGAAAATGTACCCCAAATTTACGTTCTAAATACAGAATCAAACAATAAATCGCGCTGGTATTCAGCGGGTTGCCTCCTACCAGTAGCGGGTGAAAGCTCAACGCAATACGTAGCCTCGGGTCTCGAATGTAGCGCCCCACCAACCCGCTGACGCTGCGATAGCCTGAGAGCTTCACAAGATCAGGCAATATCCGTAGCATATCCACCCATGAGCCAAACGCTTTATGGGCAAGCTGCTCAAAGCCTATTTTGTAAATAGCCTCGCTTAACTTTACAAACTTCTCATACCCTGCCAGATCAGCCGGAGCGAAATCACGCACCTGTGCGCGCATAAAGTCAGCATCACCGCTACAAGAAAATGTTGATCCATCATTGAAATGAATCCGGTAAAACGGCGACACGGAGCGTAAATCTATTTCATCGGCAAAATCACGACCAGCCAGTTGCCATAATTCCTCCAGCAAAAACGGTGCGGTGATGATGGTAGGCCCGGCATCAAACGTGAAACCATCCTGCTGAAACACCGAGGCCCGGCCACCAGCTTGTAAAAGTCGCTCAAGCACCGTGACACGATAACCCCGTGCCCCCAGCCGAATGGCCGCCGCCAACCCGCCAAACCCGCTGCCGATCACCACCGCATGTGGCCTGTTGTCACTTTGACTGGCCATCACCTTACCTAGCGAGGGGGTGCTGATATTCATGGCGGCAATACACCCAGTTCGACAGCTAAATTTTTGATAATTTCGCAAGTCTCCGCTGGCCGTTCCTCATGGGCCAAATGTCCCAGACCCTCCATGCGGATAATGCGGGCAGCGGGAATAACCCGTTGTATTTTTGTGGCATCCGCCGGTGGAATTGAGCGATCATTGCTGCCCACCACCAGCATCAAGGGCGCGCTAAGTTCCGTTAGTCTGGCTGCAAATGAAGCCAGATCCCAGTTCGCCATCATTTTCAGCGCGGCACCGGCATGACCGCTACGCCGTGCGAGCCGCGCATAAAATTTAACACCTTCTGGGTCGATCTCTGATCCAGTTCCGGTCAGCAACCGCGCAATCACGTTGCTATCAGCCGCCTGCCAGGAGAACAACATCGGCACCAGCGGGTTGCTGGCCATAAGCTTTGCCAGCGGCGCCATGAAGGACCGCCCCACGCCATGGTATGCCAGTGGCAGTAACGCGCCGTTAAGGGCCACAACCGCTTGCGGCGCTATCAAGCCATCAAAACACATTTGTAGCGCTATGGCAGCCCCGGCTGAGTGTCCGGCCGCCATTACGGGATGCAAGTCCAGTTGCTTTAGAAGTGCTGAAATACCCTGCGCCATACCGGGAAGTGTCATACCCTCGCTGGCCGGTTGCTCGGTAAAACCATGGCCTGGCAGGTCGGGCGCCACCACCGTAAAATGCTGTGCCAAAATGGGCAGCATATCACGCCATGAATGGGTAGCAGCGCCGGTGCCATGCAATAGCAATAACACCGGCCCCTGCCCCATGAGCTGAACATGCCAACGGGTTTTACCAACCCGGACAAACCGGCTGGCGTGATGATTTGGCCAATCCTTACCATCCTGCGTCCAATCGGGCCGCCCATAGGCGGGCCGAGGCGGGGCGACAAAGGCAGCCGAAACGTTACGCGGCAGAGCTTGCACGGAAGTCTCCCTGGCTCTGCACAATGCGGCTGAGGTGCGAAGGGTCGGCATAGGGCAATGGTACGTAACGTGCGGCCATTTCAGCCGCGAGATTCGCAACAAACGGCTGTGGGCGGGGTGCTGTATCAATCACCAGGCACTGTAAGCGTGCCATCCTGCATAAGCGCGCGGCCGCCAGCGCATCCTGGGCGGCGGCGGCCCGGCCAGGCTTACCATCACGCCCAATGTTCGCACCACCGTCGGTTAACAGCACCAGCAACGGCTGATGCCCCTTGCGACGCTCAGCTTCAGCCATCCCACGTGCGGCATCAAGCCCAATTGCCAAAGGCGTTGGCCCACCACCTGGCAGGCAGGCCAAAGATCGTTTGGCCCGTGCCAATGCGCTGGTGGGCGGCAATAAACATTCAGCCGTACGGCCACGAAACGCCAATAACGCCACCAGATCGCGCCGCACATAACAATCCGCCAACAATAACTGCACGGCACCCTTGGCCTCGGCAAGCCGGTTCACCGCAGCCGAGCCTGAGGCATCCACCGCGAATATCGCAACCGACTTTGTTTGTTCCTTGAACTTTTGAATCCGGAAATCATTCGCACGGATTTGTAACTTGCGCCCCGGTGCGGCGGTGCGCCGTAATTTTTGCCATGGTGCGGCGGCCCTTAAGGTCTCGATAAGACTCAATCTGGCCCCGCCGCCCAACCCTCCCGACTTGGTCCCTGCCGGGCGGCCGCGCCGCAGGCTGGCGCTATCGCCGGTGTTACCAGCACCACGGCTCGCCCGTTTTGGCCCCGCGCCGACGGCCAGGGCAGCCAGCAATTCCGGCGGCAGCAAAGATTTTTGCGCGTCGCTGATGCTGTCCTCCACCGCCTCCGGCTGTTCATCGCGGGGTGTCAGAGACTCTGGAGACTCTTCAGGCTGCTCCGCGGGCATCTCATCCGCAGGCGCACTTGGCAATTGCGTCGCGCGCGGGGCTAATATCAAGCGGGTGGCCAGAGCAATATCACAGGCCGCGACCGAATCGCGGCCTTGCAATGCCGCCGCCGCCCGCGCCGCCCGCAGCGCGAACAGAGGTGCCCGCAATGAGCCTATACCAAGTGCGGCTGCCAGACTGCATAACTGCCCCAAAGCTTCATTGCTCGATGTAACCACCACCAAGTTCTCGCGAGCCTGTGCAACCACGGCGGCATCAGGCCACACGGCATCGCCGGACAGGCCCGATTGCGCCACCGTAAATGCCAAACGCTCAAGCAAACATGCTGGTGGCGCTTCATCGGGTTCCAGCCCTTCATCGAGGGCAACCACAGCAAAACGCGCGGGGTTAACCATTGTGGTGCTATTCTGCTCACTGATGACGGCATGGCGGTCCATCGCCGCCGCAAGCCGTGCGGCAGTGCCGGGATTAATCCGTTCAGCCATCGCCAGAAGCAAAACCCCGCCATCGCAGTCATCGAGCAATCCGCTGGTCATCACCGGTCGGCCGGTTGCCAATGTTGCCGTAAGGTCAAGCCCACCCAACATCTGCTGATCCGAAATATGCAGCGGCATTTTACGAAAGGCTGATTTCACCCTCAGCAAACTTCTATAATTTTGCAAATAATTCTCGCGTGCCGGCCCTGACCACGCCCGGATGGTCATACCGCCCAACCCGATAGGATCAATGGCAAGCAACGCAGCGGCCCAGACGGCGTCAGAAAATTCCCCACCCTCTGGTGCGGGATTTGCCGCCCATGCTGGGTCGAAGGGACTCATGCGGCGAAAACCTCCGCCACCACGCGCTCAACCCGCGTGCTAGCCAGGCTATCATCCAGCGGGTCACGCCGCAGCCTATGACGTAGCGCTGGCGATGTCATGGCACGCAAATGCTCCATACTGACCACAGCAGCCCCTTGAAAGGCTGCCCAGGCACGCGCCGCCCGCACCAGCGTTAGCTCACCGCGCAAACCATCAGTACCCAGGGCGATGCATAATTTGGCCGCTTGCTCAAGCACATTATCAGATACCGCAATTCCAGAAAGCCTCGCCCTTGCCTGCAAAATAAGTTCCCGCAACGCAGCATCAGCGGCTTGCCACTTGGCTGAAAAGCGCACAGGGTCACGGTCATATTCGTCACGCCGGCGGACCACTTCGATACGGGTTGCGATGTCAGTTGGAGTCCGCACCTCAACGCACAGCCCAAACCTATCCAACAATTGCGGCCGTAATTCGCCCTCCTCAGGGTTACCGCTGCCGATCAGTACAAACCGCGCCGGGTGACGCAGGCTCATGCCCTCGCGCTCCACCACATTTTCTCCGGAGGCTGCAACATCAAGCAGTACGTCAACGATGTGGTCTTCCAGCAGATTAACCTCGTCGATATACAAAAACCCTCGATGCGCCCGCGCCAACAAGCCAGGTTCAAAAACTTTTGTACCATCGGCCAGCGCACGTTCAAGATTCAACGCACCAATCACCCGGTCCTCGGTGGCACCGAGCGGCAAATCCACCACCGGAACCGCCACGCGGTGCACCGGCAAATTGCCACCCAACTGGCGTTCACGGCAATTTTCACAAAGGCTGGTCGCATCATCAGGATCGCAGGCATAGGTGCAGCCTGAGACCGCCGCCATGTCTGGAAGCAATGCCGCCAGGGCGCGAACCGCAGTGGATTTTCCGGTACCACGGTCTCCAAATATCAAAACGCCTGAAAGCCGGGGCTCGATGGCGGCAATGACAAGCGCATTGATCATTTCATCCTGGCCGACAACCGCCGAAAACGGAAATACCATTTTACAAAACCTCTCCGAACGGCGAATTCAAACGCACAATGGCATTGTTTAAAATGGCGGCAAAACTCACCCATAGTAAATATGGCAATAAAAACAGCCAAGCTTTTCCAGCATAGATCGCAAGAATCAGCATGGGTGCGGCGATTGAAAGCCACAAAAAACCCACCTCGAACAAGGCAAAATCTGGCCGTTTTAATTTAAAGAAAAAATAGCTCCATAAAATATTCAGAACAGCGTTGATCAGCAGCAAAATAATGAACAAACCGGCAACCAAAGCATCCGTCATGGCGTGCCAGCCAATCACTGCGGCTGTAGCCTCGCCGATAAAAATCAGAGTCCACGCGGGGCCGAATAACCAATCCGGCGGCTGCCACGACGGTTTTTTCAAACTGTAATACCAATTATCCAGCACTGTCAGACTCATCCCAGCCCCCGCCAACACAGTGACCCCAAACGCGGCCACCATTACCGCGCCCCAACTCACAATAAACGCCTTCATGCCGCTACACCGTGAGCCAATGCATACGCGCAAACCAACATTCCCATCACATAAAGCGTGGTGCCGGTGGCATTATACCAAATCGCCCGCTCGCGCGGCTGGTCTAATAATTCAACCATCAGGAACAACTGCACAACTGTGAGAAACGTTACCATAACGGCGGCCACCGGACGATGCCAAAACAGCATAGAAAAAATGACCAAAACTTGTGGCGATATCATTACCACGCAGGCAAGGCTTGCAGCGCGTTCGGCACCGAGCATGGCTGGCAATGATTTGATGCCGCATTGGCGGTCGCCCTCGATGGACTTGAAATCATTCAAGGTCATAATGCCATGCGCACCAAGGCTGTAGAGCAGCGCGATAAACAATATATGCGGGTTGGGCAGCGTACCGGTCATGATCGCAGCGCCGGTGAACCAGGGGACACCTTCATAGCAAATGGCGACCGCAGCATTGCCCCACCAGCCATTTCGCTTCAGCCGCAGCGGCGGTGCGCTATAGCCCCAAGCTAGCAACAGCGCCACGATTGCGGCGCTAAACCCCCACACGCCCAAAGTGGCCGCCAGCAGCAGCGACGCGCCGGTCCAGATGACGCCAATATACAGGCCCCATCGCCCCGGCATCCGACCAGAGGGAATCGGCCGGTTGGGCTCATTGATAGCATCCACGTGGCGGTCAAACCAATCATTCACCGCCTGGCTGGTGCCGCATACCATCGGCCCGGCCAGCAGCAACCCCGCAATGATCATCGGCCAGTGCGGCCCAAACGCCTCCCCGGAAGATACCGTGCCACAAAAAAACGCCCAGATCGGCGCGAACCAAGTCACCGGCTTGAGCAGTTCCAGGCAGGTCTTCAACTCTGGCACTCGGCGAGAGGAAACTACAAAATCAGATACCGGCAAGCTCAACTTCGCGTTCAAGTCTGCTGGCATTTTCTTAAAGTCTCCCTAAACTTCGGACAAAGTTATGTAGTCATCACTCGAGGCCAACCGCGTCAGCCTCCAGCAAGCCGTGGCGGCGCATTTTCACGTACAGGCTCTGTCGGCTAACCCCGAGAACCTCGGCTGCCGAGGCGCGGTTATCCCGGGTCATCGTCAACGCAGCTTCAATACTCAGCCGCTCGATCACATCGGTGGTTTCGCGTACCAAATCCTTCAACGAAACCCGGCCAATCAGTTCAATGATCTGCTCTAGAGATTTCGGAAATGCCCGCGGTGCCATCACCCGGGGGGTTGCCCGCCCGCTGATCCCTCGGATGGCAAACCCATATGAGGGGTCACCACCATTTAGCACTGAGCCAGCAGAAATTTCGACATTCATTTCGGCGCCAAATTCATCGCGCAGCGAAGTCGAAAACAGCCTCACCGAGCCATGCTGGCGTAAATTATTCAGCAGCACGCCTAAATCCACCCCCGGGCGTCCCAGCCATTTGTCAAGCGATTGGCCATGCGCCTGGCTCTCACTCCGCAATTGTGACATCTCAATAAATGCCTCATTGACAGCAAGAATGGTTCCATCGTGGTCGGTGACGACAAAACCGTCAGGCACGCGCTCAACCAACCTTAATAATTTTGCCTTGCTATCGGTCAGCATCAAGCCGGAGTCTTCACCGGGCGTCACTCGCAGCAATTTCACCAGTAACAACTGGGTACTGCCCTGGCGGAACAGAAATGCCGAAGCCACCATATCTATATCGCTATCGAGGAGGGCGAAAGGCACATCATCAGCCCGGCCTGAGACGCGGACATTCGCCAACATCTGGTCGATAATGGGGGCTGAATCTGGCTTTAGTAAATCAGCTAAGTGTAAACCAATAATTTTGCCCGCCCGTCCCAAAATTTGCCGCGCCGCCGGGTTCGCCTCAATAATCTTCTGGGTTGTCTGATCCACGATCAATACCGGCTCAGGGGTCATCTGAAACAATATCCGGTACCGAGTCTCAATGTGCCGCATGCGGGCATAATCGCGCTCAAATGACTGTTGAACGTCAACCACACGCTGCTGAAGCGCTGCAAACGCCCGCAAATCGCGGCCAAAAGCGATAATCTGGCCGCTATGGCCGACTGGCAAGACTGAAAAAAGAATCGGGATGTCGGCGCCGCGTACCGCCAGATAGTTAACCTGCCTGCCGTTTTTGTGGGCCTTGCTGTGCGCATTGCGCAGCATCTCATCAATTTTGATCTGACTCTCAACGGTAACCTGGTCTCGCCACGGCTTGCCTAGCCAATGATCCTGGCCGGCAAATTCCAACGCCAACGCCTCGCTCTGAAATGCAAAATCCCCGACAGTGCCATCGCTGTTTAAAATCACCGCAATATCTGCCGCTGCTGCAATCAACAATGCCGCTGCATCTGCATCTATCCCGTCCATCCAACGCGCCGGAGACTTGAAGGCCTTCATGATAACCCGCTCTTTCAACCATGACAGGCCAGTCCCTAACCGCTAGAGATTTCAGCCAATGTCAACCAATTTGGTCTTAGACTGCTGTAAACGTTCCGTCACCTTAGACTTTACAAGAATATTCGCCTCCTCAAGTGCTTGGTGGGCATCAAGAGCGGTGGCGTCGGCTCCCAGAAACCTGGTTCGTTCCGTATGATTCATAATCGCCCGTCCACCGATTAATACAAATAAATGCGGATTGCAGGACGCTTGGCGGACCGCACGGATACAGGCCGGCAAGCCTTCCAAGGCACGGTCAGCCATCACCGAAATACCGATAACATCGAACCATTCATCCTTCACAAAATTCATAATTTTTTTCCGCGAAAGAGCGCTCCCGGAACGCACCATCCAGCCACCCTCCCGGAACGTATCAACGACGACGTTCAAACCAAAATTGTGCTGTTCACCGGGTGACGGCACCAGCAAAATCCGATGGTCAAAAGCAACTCGCATGATATCTTCAATGCCAACCGCCGCGGTCTCCTTCATGATTTGGTCGAGCCTGAAAACACCCAGCGTTACCGTCGTAAAATCACAAACGTCACGCTCCCACATCCGGCCCAAAAGCTGCGCTGCCGGGGTAAGCAGTTCCGTCAATAAAACATCTCGGCCCCCACCAATTACGATAACTCTGTCAGCAACGGCCCGGACCTGCTCCATATCATCTGCTACAATCAAATTAACGAAGGCAGCTACATCCGCAGCGTTGACATGGCTTGCTTGTGAGCTTGCTTGTTGGCTTGCTTGTTGCTCTGCCCTATTTAACAGATCCGCTTCACGCTGCGCCGCCAGCAAACGCGGCAAAACCTCCGCCTCAATCGTCCGCCTTAGCAACTCCACCCAAGGGCGAACGGACTTCTGGACAATCTCATCATGGCCTCTAACCCGCTCACCCAAGGGCGGATTTTCCGGGCATAACGATTTCTTAACTGTACTCATCCCATTCGAAAAAGACCGAAAGGTTGGATCCATTCTCGTCTCCTGTTTATAACTTATGGTGTCCCGAACTAAACTATTATGTCAACTTTTATTTACGTAAGAAAAACTTGACACAACTAAGCCGCCCAAGTTAGCCTTCACTCATTCGAGGTACATCGATGAGGGAAATTTCAAGATGCGGCTGAATTTTCGGCAAAATCTGCACTTAGATCGTTTTCTTTCAAGGGTTTTGCTCTGGGTTACGGAGCACTCCCGGTTATCCCCTCATTATTGGAGCCTTTTTTGGAAGGGCGAGTCAAGCAATGTTTACTCAAATATTTGACCGTTTGATTGACAGCATTGATTGCTGCCCCTGGACAGGTAATGGCAGAGGCCTGCAAGTATCTAAAGTTACAACAAAAAAGGCTCGCCCCCCCTATTTATATAGCCCCGCCGAACGCCGCCGTCGGGATGCTTCACACTGGACGCTGGTGCAGGGAATCCTGGCTCCAGTTCAGTTTTTGGTATTCCTCACCAGTCTAAGTTTGGTTGTTCATTATCTTATCACCGGAAATGGGCTGGAAGCTGCCACCATCTCAGTGTTGATCAAAACTGGCTGCCTTTATACCATTATGATAACTGGCGCGATCTGGGAATATGAGGTGTTCGGGCAGTATTTATTTGCCCCGGCCTTTTTCTGGGAGGATGTCTTCAGCTTTTTAGTCATTGGCCTGCACACCGCCTATGTGGTTGTGCTGTTATCTGGCGCGGCCACGCCGCACACCCAAATGCTCATCGCTCTGGCGGCTTATGTCAGCTACTGCATCAACGCCATGCAGTTTGTGATGAAACTGCGCGCCGCGCGGCTTGAGCGCCCCCGCAACAATGCCGTCGGGCAGATGGGATGAACGAGCTTTCGCCTCTTAGCGTACCTGTAACGGCGGGTTGCAGCGATGCGCCGGTACTGCGTGAGCGGGGCCAGCGCGAGGTATTTTGCGGGCTAACCGGCATTGTATGGCTGCACCGGCGCATCCAGGACGCGTTTTTCCTGGTGGTGGGCTCGCGTACCTGCGCGCACCTGCTGCAATCAGCTGCAGGCGTGATGATTTTCGCCGAGCCACGCTTTGCTACAGCTATTATCGACGAGCGCGACCTGGCTGGCCTTGCAGATGCTAATGACGAACTGGACCAGGTGGTCAGCAAACTGATCGAGCGCCGCCCGGAAATTAAGCTGTTATTTCTAGTCGGCTCTTGCCCTTCAGAAGTTATTAAACTCGATCTGTCGCGCGCAGCTTTGCGCCTCAACCAGCGTTTTGCCGCTGAAAACCGCCGTGATCTGCGTGTGCTGTCCTATTCTGGCAGCGGCATTGAAACCACCTTCACCGAGGGCGAGGATGCATGTCTCGCCTCTCTGGTGCCGACTCTGCCAGCCCCACCTTCGACACTCCCCAACCTGATGGTGGTCGGCACTGTTGCGGAAATTGTCGAAGACCAATTCCTACGCCTGTTCGCAGCGCTTGGAATCGACAATGTCGGTTTTTTACCGCCACGCCGTGCTGCTGAGATGCCGTCTGTTGGACCCAACACTAAATTTCTGCTGGTCCAGCCATTTCTCGCTGAAACCACCGCAGCTTTGGAACGCCGCGGCGCCGTGCGAATCGCTGCGCCATTTCCGCTTGGGGTGGAAGGAACCACCGCATGGTTCACTGCTGCCGCCCGCGCATTTGGGATAAGCGCCCAGCACTGCGCCAACGTTCTAGAAACCCCTGCCGCGCGAGCGCGCGACTCGTTAGCCCGGCACCGGGTTACACTGGCCGGCCGCAAAATTTTCTTTTTCCCTGATAGCCAATTGGAAATCCCCATTGCACGGTATCTCTCGCGCGAGCTTGGTATGTGGTTAAGTGAGGTTGGCACGCCGTTTCTGCACCGCGAACTCATGGCTGAAGAACTCGAACTGCTTCCCGCCGGTACATTCCTCTCAGAGGGACAGGATGTGGACCGCCAGCTGGACCGCTGCCGCGATAACATGCCCGATATTGTGGTGTGCGGCATGGGGCTAGCCAACCCACTGGAGGCCGAAGGCTACACCACCAAATGGTCAATTGAGTTGGTATTCACCCCTGTACAAGGGTTCGAGCAAGCCGCCGACCTGGCTGAACTATTCGCTCGGCCATTGCGCCGCCGCGCTATGCTGAAGGTTTAGCGCAATGCAACTTTCATTTTGGACCTACGAAGGACCGCCACATATCGGAGCGATGCGAATTGCAACCTGTATGCAGGGTGTGCACTATGTTTTGCACGCGCCGCAAGGCGATACTTATGCCGATTTATTATTCACAATGATCGAGCGCCGCGATGTCCGCCCGCCAGTGACCTACACCACATTTCAAGCGCGCGATTTAGGCGGCGACACGGCCACTCTGTTTAAAAAATCTGTCGCCGAAGCCTACGAGCGTTTTAAACCAGATGTTCTATTAGTGGGCGCCTCATGCACCGCCGAGTTGATCCAGGATGACCCCGGTGGATTGGCCTTGGCTTTGAATTTGCCAATTCCAGTGGTGCCGTTGGAGTTACCATCGTATCAGCGCAAAGAAAATTACGGCGCTTCAGAGACCTTCTACCGGCTGGTGCGTGCCTGCGTTGCAGACTATAAACCAATTAATAAATCTACGCAGCCATCTTGCAATATTTTAGGTCCAACCGCGCTTGGCTTTCGTCACCGCGATGATGTGGTTGAGGTGAAGCGGCTGCTCGAAAAGTTTGGGGTTAGCGTTAATGTCGTCGCACCCGCGGGTGCGCACCCATCTGATCTGGCCCGTATTCCCGATGCGCATTTCAATATCGTGCTATACCCCGAGGTGGCTTTAACCACAGCGATATGGCTTGAACGGCAGTTCGGCCAAAAATTTGTGAATGTCACGCCAATCGGCGTTGGCGGTACACGCGACTTTATCAAAGCCATAGCTGAAATGTTTCAAATTGATGCGGCGGATTTTCTGCGCGCCGAAACCTCCCGGTTGGTATGGTATTCACGCTCAATTGATTCTACCTACCTTACCGGTAAGCCGGTATTCATCTTCGGTGACGCAACTCACGCAGTCTGCATCGCGCGAGTCGCTGCTGAGGAACTTGGCTATCAAGTGGTGGGGCTTGGTACATATTCACGAGAATTTGCCCGTGAAGTGCGTGCTGCTGCCAAGCTATACGACATTGAAGCTCTGATCACTGATGATTATCTCGATGTCGAAGCTGCCATTAAAACCGCCAACCCAGCTTTGGTGCTGGGCACACAAATGGAACGCCATATCGCCAAGCGGCTGGGCATTCCATGTGCGGTCATATCTGCACCGGTCCATGTGCAGGATTTTCCGGCAAGATACTCACCTTTTATGGGATTCGAAGGCGCGAATACGTTATTCGATACCCTCACCCACCCTATGATGATGGGGCTGGAAGAACATTTACTCGGCATGTTTCGTGAAGATTTTGAATTTCACGGTGATGCTGGGGCATCTCATTTGGGCCACACCGCGTCACCCGTTCAGGCGGAGGATGCAACACCGCTTAGTGCAACATGGGATGCCGAGGCAGAGCGTGAATTACGTAAAATTCCATTCTTTGTTCGCGGCAAAGCCCGCCGTAACACCGAAGCCTACGCCACCCAAAATAAGGTGACACTGATCAAGCTGGAAACATTATACGACGCCAAAGCCTACTATAGCCAATAACGCGCAAACATCGCGCGGGGAGTACCCTCGAGTGAACCATTTACGTGACGATGCTGGATTAACGTCAAAACTATTAGGATCAACCTGCGAAAGCTCGTGTGGGAATGGTGAGGGTAGTGTACAAGTAGCACTTGACCCGGCACTGCAAATCAACGGCGCCAAGGTTTTTGCCGTATATGGTAAAGGCGGCATCGGAAAAAGCACAACCTCCTCCAACCTTTCCGCCGCATTTTCTAAAATTGGTAAACGCGTCTTGCAAATCGGTTGTGACCCTAAGCATGACTCAACGTTTACTCTTACCAAGCGCTTGGTTCCCACCGTCATTGATGCGCTAGAGGCCGTTGATTTTCATCCTGAAGAATTACGTATTGAGGATTTCGTTTACAAAGGTTACGGCGGCGTGATGTGCGTAGAGGCCGGCGGGCCACCAGCCGGTACCGGTTGTGGCGGCTACGTTGTTGGTCAGACCGTAAAGCTTCTTAAAGAGCATCATTTACTTGAAGACTCGGATGTCGTGATTTTTGATGTCCTCGGTGATGTAGTTTGTGGAGGTTTTGCAGCCCCTCTGCAACATGCTGATCGTGCCATCATCATCACAGCCAATGATTTTGATTCCATTTTCGCGATGAACCGGATTGTCGCCGCCATTGGTGCCAAAGCAAAAAATTACAACGTAAGACTAGGCGGGGTTATCGCTAACCGGTCAGCTGATACTGACCAGCTTGATAAGTATAACAATGCAACTGGCCTCTCTACCCTGGCTCGCTTTCCTGATCTCGATATCATCCGCCAAAGCCGTTTGAAAAAATCCGTCCTGTTTGAGATGGAAGATTCACCCGCATTGAGGGCGGTACAGGCTGAATATCTGCAACTAGCAGAATCACTATGGGCCGGCGTGGCCCCCTTGGCTGCGGTTGCGTTAAAAGACCGTGAAATCTTCGATCTGCTGGGATTTGAATAATGAGCAACGCCAGCTACCAGCAACGCCGCAGTGAAATAGAGACCTATTTTGACCGCACCGCCATGGCCGCCTGGGAAGCCCTTACTTCCACCGCACCCGTTAGTAAAATACGCGCCACAGTGCGGACCGGGCGAGATAATATGCGTAACATGCTCCTATCATGGTTGCCCGCCGATATGTCCGGCATGCGGTTGCTCGATGCCGGTTGCGGCACCGGCGCGCTCGCCTTACAGGCGGCAGCCCGGGGTGCCGAAGTTGTGGCAATTGACCTATCGCCGCAGCTTATCAGCATCGCTGCCGAACGAGCAGCCGCTTCACCGCATGCCACAAAAATTGCATTTCATGCAGGTGACATGCTGGATAAAAATCATGGTCGCTTCGATTATGCGGTAATGATGGACTCAATTATCCATTACAACCAGGAAGATGCCATTCACGCATTAAGTCAGCTCGCCGCTCGCGTCGATTGCGCTATATTTTTTACCTTCGCACCCCGCACCGTATTACTCGGCACGATGCTGAGCGTTGGTAAAATTATGCCTCGTGGTGACCGCTCGCCGGCGATTATCCCACAAAGCGAGGCCAGATTGCAGCGTGAGGTTGCATTGCGTCCGGCATTTGCACGCTTCAATGTTGGCCGGACATCGCGCATTACATCCGGCTTCTATTTCAGTCAGGCGATGGAGATCACCGCATGCTGACGCCCAAGAAAATTCTGAATCCGACCGGGCGCGTCAACAAATTTTGGCGCAAAATGAACAGTGGCATGTTACCTTTTGCTGATGTGGCAACACCTGAACTGCCTATGTCACGGCTATTGCGGTTGGCACTTTTTCAACTAACCGTCGGCCTTTCTGCAGCACTTATCATTGGCACACTTAACCGGGTAATGATCGTTGAGCTGCACCTAGCAGCTTGGCTGGTTTCCTTAATGATTTCGTTGCCGCTTGTGCTGGCACCCGCACGAGCTTTCATCGGTTACAAGTCTGACCAGCATCAATCATCATTTGGATGGAAGCGCCTGCCCTATATCTGGTTCGGCACCATGATGCAATTTGGTGGCCTTGCGATCATGCCGTTTGCCCTCATTGTCCTCTCTGGCGACAGCCATGCGCCACATTTTGTTGGCCCCACAGCGGCAGCTTTAGCGTTTTTATTGGTGGGCGCCGGAATGCACACCACCCAAACCGCTGGTCTGGCACTAGCCACCGACATGGCACCCGAGGCCGCCCGCCCACGCGTGGTGGGCATGCTATGCGTGATGTTACTGGCCGGTATTATGGTCGGCGCTCTAGGCTACGGAGCGTTGCTTCATCATTTCACCGAATTGCGTTTAATCCAGGTGGTGCAGGGCTCGGCCGTGTTGACCATGATATTAAATGGATTCGCTTTATGGAAGCAGGAACCACGCCGGGCCTCTACACTGGCGCCACAAGCTGTACGGCCTGAGCTGCGCCAAGCTCTCACAATGTTTCTGGCACAACCAAAATCTCTGCGCCGTCTGGTTACAATTGGTCTCGGCACCATGGGACTTTCGATGCAGGATATTTTGCTTGAACCTTATGGTGGGCAAATTCTGCATCTCACTGTTGGCCAGACAACATCTCTCACGGCTGCGCTGGCAGGTGGTGGTCTCTCTGGTTTGGCATTTGCTAAGCATCGCCTGAGTGCCGGTGCTGACCCATACCGCATCGCTGCCCTCGGGCTGCTGGTTGGTCTTGGGGCATTTGCTGCGGTGTTGTTCTCAGCACCATTGGTAGCACCTGCATTATTCGCAATCGGAGTCTATGCCATCGGAGCCGCCGGCGGCTTGTTCTTGGTTGGTACCTTGTCTGACGCCATGGGCCGGGCAGTCGATGGCATGAGTGGTCTCGCTCTCGGAACCTGGGGTTCCGTGCAGGCTGTGTCAGCCGGTTTGGCGATCGCGCTGGGCGGATTTTTACGCGACCTTGTTGGTGGCAATTCAGCATCAGGGTACGATGCCGTTTATTTAACAGAAATTGCCTTACTATTTGTCACCCTCATTGCCCTTGGCCCATTGGTTCGTCGCGGGACCACATTAAAACTTAATCTTTCAAAACCTGCTTGAGAATTGGAAACGAGGATCGTCATGCATACCGCAAATGCCATCACGCCTTACATCGATGTTTCACAACTTACCTTATATGCCTTCTGGATTTTCTTTGCAGGCCTGGTCATTTACCTGACTCTTGAGAGCAAACGTGAAGGATTCCCGCTGATCACCAGCAAACCAGGTGAGCGTTCTGATGGTATTCTGCCCTTACCAAAGCCAAAAACTTTCATTTTGCATGATGGCACCACAAGAACTTTCCCATGGGCAGAGCCGATCGAAGTGCTGAATATGCGCCAGACCTCAAACTTTGAAGGTGCTAGCTGGGAGCCTTTGGGCAACCCAATGCTCGATGCCGTGGGGCCGGCCAGTTACACCCAAAGAGCCGATGTTCCCGAACTCACCTTTGAGGGCCACCTTCGCACCGTGCCGATGCGCCTCGCCGATGGCTATTCCGTCGCCAGCGAGGACCCGGACCCGCGCGGCTTCAACGTTATTGCAGCAGACGGTGAAGTTGCAGGGTGCGTCAGTGATATTTGGGTGGACCGCGCCTCTTGCCAGGCCCGCTGGCTAGAAGTGGTCCTTCCCGATGAGATGGCGCGCCATGTGCTTGTGCCAATGGAGCTGGCACGCGTTTGCGCAGCCGCTCGGGGCGGCGTTGTTAAAGTGGCGAGCATCACCGCCGCACAATTCACCACCGCACCAGTACCCGCCAACCCTGAGAGCATCACCGCGCGCGAAGAAGACCGTATCTCAGCGTATTTCGCCAGCGGCCATTTATACGCCATGCCAAGCCGGATGGAGCCGCTGATATGAGCCGGTTTAAAGGAAAATTAAATGACGGCTTGCCGGAAAAACTACCCGCAGGTGAGCAGATTCTCTGGCAAGGTGCGCCAAACTGGCGCTCACTAGCACGGCGTGCTTTTCGAATTAATATCGTAGGGATTTATTTCGCGGCGCTGATTATCTGGCGGATTGGTGGTTCCTTAATAGCAGGCCATACAACCGGCTACGCCCTGACATCGGGGCTTTCGAGCATCGCCTTAGGCACCACGGTGATCGGTATTTTCTGTATGCTTTCCTGGTTGATGACACGCTCGACCACCTATACCATCACTAACCGGCGGGTTGTCATCACCTACGGCATTGCGCTTCCTAAATCAGTCAACTTACCGTTTTCGCGTATTGATGCCGCTGATTATCGGTTGCATGCGGAAAGCACTGGCGACATCGCGCTGAAACTACCACCCGCCACCCGGCTTTCCTATTTGCTGCTTTGGCCCCATGTCCACTCTGGGAGCGGCGGTAATACCGAGCCAGTTTTGCGCTGCATTGAAAAACCAGCTCAAGTGGCAGAGATTTTGGTTAATGGCTTGGGCAGCAGCATAGCCAACAATGAACGCGCAACTCTCATCACGCAGCCGGCACCCGTTGACCTAGCCGACATACGAGCCCAAGCCGCATGACCGCGACTGCCACAGCACCGTTTCCGCGCTTGCAACTGACAGCCGTCGCAACGGTACTGGCCTTGGTGTTGGTTGCCTCCGCAACAGCGCGCTTTACTGGCTTTGCAAAATCACAGGCTAATCCATCATCAATCATTGCCACAACAGATGTCACCTTTAGCGATATGCCCGATGGCAGCGTTGCAATTCGCAATGTCAGAGGGAGCCATATCGTTGTATCAATTCCTGCTCGCGCTGGTGGCTTTGTGCGTTCTACCATGCGGGTTTTAGCCACCGAGAGATTACACGAAGGCATCGGACAGGCGCAGCCGTTCCGGTTAATCCAGCTGCAAAATGGTACCTTCGAGCTGAACGATCCAGCAACCGGCCAGACCCTTGACCTGGTTGCTTTTGGCCCCACCAATGAAGCCGAATTTGCCAATATATTTTTTGCCAGCGAGGCCCAGAAATGAGCAACCCTTATCAAATCATCGATGTGCTTTGTTCAATCGATATCGAACAAAGCCCCTACAGTCTGCATGCTCATGCGATACCTGAAAATATCGACATCGGGCCAGGTGACACAATTATCGTGCATGATGCGCCCACCAATATCGCCTTCGGCGAACGCTATACTGGCGAACGTCGTGCCACACTCTACCGCGCCAGCGCACTACAACGGTTATGGACCGAATTCGTCTCGATTTTCGATATCGGCGAACTCTATGAGGTTGGCTTTAGTCCGGTTGCCGAGGCTGCATGTTTCTCAAGCTTGAAAGTCTGAAGCCATGAATGAAATCATCGCCCCTAACGAACAAACCAAGCTCGCCCAAACAAGTACAGTGCTGAGCCCGCGCTTTTATACCACCAACTTTGAGGCACTAGAGGCGATTGATGTCTCCTCAGTACGCGATAAGTGGGATGCTCTGCTGGCGGAATTCAAGGCCGACCCAAACAAAGGCCATTTCATCCGCAACGAGGAGTTCGACGTTGACCTCACTTTATTGCCGCCTGATTTGCGCGCGGAATTATTAGATTTTCTGGTAAGTTCCGTCACTGCAGAGTTTTCAGGTTGCGTGCTATATGCGGAGATTCGCAAGCGGGTAAAAAATCCTGACCTCAAAGCCCTGTTCGCTTACATGAGCCGCGATGAAGCCCGCCATGCCGGTTTCATCAACGATACGCTTAAAGACTTTAATATGAAGGTTGATCTTGGGTTTTTGACCAAGGCCAAAAAATATCAATATTTTCAACCAAAGTTTATTTTTTACGCAACCTATCTCTCTGAGAAAATCGGCTATGCGCGTTATATCAGCATCTACCGCCAATTAGAGCGGCACCCTGAATTGCGCATTCACCCGATTTTTAAATGGTTCCGCGAGTGGTGCAACGATGAATTCCGCCATGGTGAGGCATTTGCCTTATTGATGCGTGCCAACCCATGGATGTTGACCGGCTTTAACAAACTTTGGATCCGGTTTTTCGTGTTGGCGGTGTTTGCCACCATGTATGTGCGCGACCATGCGCGGCCGGTGTTCCACGCAGCGCTTGGGCTTGACCCAACCGAATATGATTTCCAGGTGTTCCGCATTACCTCAGAAATCACCAAACAAACCTTTCCGGTCAGCCTTGATCTTGACAATCCAAACTTCCACGCCGGGCTGGAAACACTGCGTGAAATTAGTGTCAAGATGGCGGCTGACAAAAATAAAACCGGCCCTGTGGCAGGGTTGATTAAGTTGGGCCGACAAGCCAAAGCAGCCTCCGCTTTTATCAGGTTATTCCTGCTGACACCAAAGCGTCATGCGTTGCCGCAAGACGTCCGCCTCGCCCCGACCTGGTAAGGATAGCACCGCCATGCAAAGCTATTTTTATCCAGCTATGTTCGCTTTATTTGTCTGGTGGTTCAGCACCGGCGCGATTATTTTCCTCGATAATCTGCCGCGTAAAACCTTCAAATACAGCATGGTCGGCGCCACCATCGTCTCTCTCTCATGCCTTTATGGCTTGAAAATAACGTCTGCCCAGACGAGCCTTGTGAGCGCCTATGAGGCATTTTTTTTCGGACTATTCGCCTGGGGCTGGCAAGAGATCAGCTTCTACATGGGCTATGTCACCGGCCCACGTAATCAACCTTGCCCGGAAGGCTGCGGTGGCTGGAGACATTTTGGCCACGCCATTGAAACCAGCCTGTATCATGAAGTTGCCATTATCATCTCGGCTTGCGCCATCTTCATCCTCACGCGCCATGAGCCTAATCAAATCGGCATGTGGACGTTCATGGTGCTGTGGTGGATGCATCAGAGCGCTAAACTCAATGTGTTTTTCGGCGTACGGAATCTTAATGAAGAATTTTTACCTGAGCATTTAACGTTTCTAAAAAGCTTCCTTAAATCTAAACCTATGAATTTATTTTTTCCAATCTCCATTACGGTTTCAATGGTGATTGCAACCATGCTGTTCGAGCATGCCGCGAGCGCTTCAAACGCATTCGAGCGTTCGGGCGATACGTTCCTTGGCACCATGATGGCACTGGCAATTCTGGAACACTGGTTCCTGGTAATTCCGCTACCGGCTGGAAAACTGTGGAAATGGGGTCTGGCTTCACGCAAGACATTAAAAGCCTTTGATGTTGAAATCGTCGCGGGCTTTCTGGGTGCCGGCAAAACCACTTTCATGACCCGCCGCCTCAATGACCTCGCCACACTTCCCGGCAAAACCGTTGTTCTGGTCAATGATTTCGCTTCCGTCGGGGTGGATGGCTCGCTGCTGACCAACCAGGGTGCCGATGTAGTAGAACTTCCCAACGGCTGCATCTGTTGCAGTCTGCGTGACGATCTATCCCGTCAGCTGGAAGACACCGTTACCCGCTTTGCCCCTGACCGCGTACTGATCGAACCATCCGGTGTAGCCGATATCGCATCGCTGATCGGGGTGATGCGGCGCCCTGCCCTACTGCCCTTTGTTCGCGCGGTGAAAATTACCACGATCATTGATGCTGGGGCGTTCCTAGAAGATTACAGCAAACTGCCAGCGCATTTTGCGGCGCAAGCCAAATTGGCGTCACTGTTAATCATCAATAAGGCCGATGTCGTCTCAACCGCCGAACGGATGATAGTGGTTGAAACGTTGCGGCGCCTCAACCCCGCGGTTGTCATTGTTACCGCACGCTATGGTCATATTGACCCCGAGCCATTACCACAGGCCCGAATTGCGCTGGTCCATCAAAACCCAATGCATAATGAAGCAAACCATGAATGCGATGATCATTGCAGCCACGATGGTCATGCGCCCCACAGCCACCATCCACATGACCATAGCGAACACAACCACAACCACGCGGCATCTGATCTAGGCTTCACCTCCTGGAATACCGAGCTTCATACCCACTGCAATGCGGATGCTTTGCAAGCTGTGCTCGATGAGATTGTTGGCGGTAAATTTGGCACCATCGCCCGTGTTAAGGGTTTAGCAAAATCCGGCAACGGTTGGCTGCATTTCGATGTGGCCGGCGGCCGTGCCAGCATGACCGCGTTTGCCGCCCGCAGCGATGAGCAAGCCCGCGTGGTCGCTATCGGCAAGGACATTCATGAATCTGAACTTGCTGCTGCGTTTTTGGCCTGTGACGTAAAACTAGCCGCCTGAACAAAACCCTGGGGATCAACACTAAACCAACAAGAGGACGCCATGCAGTACGAAGAATTTTTTCGTAGCCAACTGGATACATTGCACCGCGAGGGCAACTACCGCGTGTTCGCCGACCTCGAACGAGTTGCAGGGTCATTCCCGGTTGCCACCCAGCACGCCGCCCGCGGTAAGCGTGATGTCACCGTGTGGTGCTCCAACGATTATCTCGGCATGGGCCAGCATCCGGCGGTACTGAAAGCCATGCATGAGGCGTTGGATAAATGTGGCGCCGGGGCCGGCGGCACCCGCAATATTGCCGGGACCAATCATTACCACCTACTGCTTGAGCGCGAACTCGCTGATTTGCATCACAAGGATTCCGCTCTGCTGTTTAATTCCGGCTATATGTCAAATTGGGCGACCCTCTGCACGCTGGCCGCCCGCATGAAAGGCTGTGTGGTACTCTCGGATTCTGGCAACCATGCCTCCATGATCGAGGGCATCCGCCATAGCCGTGCCGAGTGCCAGGTATGGGAACATAATAATCTCGCTGATCTGCGCGAGAAGCTTACGGCCATCGAGCCCGGCCGGCCTAAACTGATTGCTTTTGAATCGGTGTATTCAATGGATGGCGATGTCGCCCCTATTGAAGGCATCTGCGACCTCGCCGATGAATTTGGCGCCATGACATACCTCGATGAAGTTCATGCGGTTGGCCTGTATGGGCCAAGCGGTGGCGGGCTGTCAGATCGCGATCACCTTAGTCATCGCCTCACCATCATTGAGGGCACATTGGCGAAAGGCTTCGGTGTCATCGGCGGTTACATCACCGGCTCACATGCGCTGTGCGATTTTATCCGCAGCTACGCCTCGGGTTTCATTTTTACCACAGCACTGCCGCCGATGGTGGCAGCTGGGGCACTGGCCTCAATCCGGCATCTCAAAGCCAGCAGTGCCGAGCGTGAACGGATGCACAACCGGGTGGCGGTGCTACGCGCAGCACTTGACAGCGTGGGGGTGCCGCATCTGGCCAACCCCAGCCATATCGTGCCCGTCATCGTTGGTGACCCGGTGCAGTGCAAGAGCATCTCGGATCAGTTGCTCGACCGTTTTGGTATTTATGTCCAGCCGATCAATTACCCCACCGTGCCACGTGGCACCGAGCGGCTGCGCATTACCCCCTCGCCGCTGCATACCGATGCTGATATCGCGCATCTGGTGGCAGCTCTTGCAACCATCTGGAGCGAATTAAGCATTCGTAAGGCCGCATAATATGGATCTATCTCGCTTTCCGGTCGCATTCCGCGCTGGGTACTCAAGCCTGGTGCAGGTGCCCGCGCACGACCGCCCGCTGCCGCTTAAAGTTGGCACCCGCGGCTCACCTTTAGCGGTCACTCAAACGCGCAACTTCATCGCCAAGCTGCAAAAAATATGTCCAGCGCTAAATGGTGCCAACACCGAGACGCTTATCATCCGCACCACTGGCGATGCGTCGCAGGCTTCTGGTTGTCGGCTCGCGGATATTGGCGGTAAGGGATTATTCTCGAAGGAAATTGACGAGGCGATGCTGGCAGGACGCATCGATATCGCCGTTCACAGTCTGAAAGATTTGGAAACAGAACTACGCCCTGGCATCGTACTCGGCTGCGTGCTGGCCCGTGAGGATGCCCGCGACGTCCTTATTCTCGGCCCTAATTGCACCAAAGCTGACCCATGGCACCCCTGGGATTGCCTGCCCAAAAATGCCCATGTCGGCACAGCCTCGGTGCGCCGCCAGGCACAATTGCTGCATGCGCGGCCCGATTTAATCTGTGAGGTGATACGCGGTAATGTGCAAACCCGGCTGGATAAAGTCGCCATGGGTGCCACCAGCGCCACTTTGCTGGCCTACGCTGGCCTGCGCCGCCTAGGGCTCGCCGAGCAAGCGTCACTGGTCATCCACCCCGAGATTATGGTGCCCGCCGCCGGGCAGGGCATTGTGGGCATCACGGTCCGTGAATCAGATACCCAAATGCGCGAACTTCTGTATGCCATCGAGGACCGCGATGCTCGGGCCGTGTCCACCGCCGAACGCTCAATGCTGGCGGTGCTGGATGGCTCATGCAACACCCCTATCGGGGCCTACGCCCGTACCACGCCTGATGGTGACCTGCACCTCACCGGCTTGATTGCCAGCGTTGATGGCACTTTTCTGCTGAAGCGCCGCCTGCACGGTGCCCGCACTGACGCTGCCGCCATTGGCCGCATGCTGGGCACAGAGTTGAAAAAAGACTCACCAGCCGGCGTGTTCATGTGAGTTGCAAATTTTATGTAAGTATCCATATCACACTAGCAGGGTCGAAACAGACCCTCTAACCCTGGAGGATAATCATGAATTCAGAGTCCAAATCCACCTCACGCCGCGCCGCCCTAAAAGTTGGTGTTGCGGTTATTGCCGGCACCAGTTTTGCCGCACTTGCCACCCGCGCCAGCGCCCAAAGCGCTCAGGCCACTCCCGCCTCGGTGGCCTATCAAACCAAGCCCAACAATGGTGCGCAGTGCAGTGGCTGTGTGCAGTTTGTCCCACCCAACGCCTGCAAAATTGTCTCCGGAGTCATCGCCGCCGATGGCTGGTGTGAACTTTATTCGCCTAAATCCTGATCACGCGTTTTTTGCGCCAATAACCGCGACCGCTACTTTGATGAGCTTTGGTTGGAACGTAAGCGGTCACTAGAGCGTTTTCCGATCAATCGGAAACGCTGTAGATTTGTTTGGGCGAGCAATTTTATCCGATCACGCTGAGTCGTCGATACAACCTGATCGGATATTGCTCTAGGTGTCGGGGGGGGGGGGCCTACCCCCGAGGCCGAACACCGGCCACTATAATGCGTGAGACACAACATCGAGCATAAGTAACCTGACGCCACAGTAGCTACGCCACTGGCGCAGTTACGCAATCACGCGCGCGCAAGCCCGGTAAGATGTGCTATGTTTTTCAGGAAAATTTTCAAATGTGCGGTTGGTTTGGCATAAACCAGTGCCTTGTTCATGTAAGCCTGCCAGGTAAGAGACTGCACATCCTTGTCGCCGCAAATACGCACAAACCGCTCGCGGCGTTTGTCATTAGCGTACCAAAAATTTTGCATAAAACCGAGCACCCAGAACACCTGCCCATGCGTCCGCATAAATCGTTGTCTCGGCCTCGCCAGTGCTTTTACATCACCAGTAGCAAGATATTCGTCGGCTCCCTGTGCCGCCATTTCGCCACCAAGCATGGCATAATAAATTCCCTCACCTGAGGCAGGTGCTACCACCCCGGCGGCATCACCGGCCAGAATCACATCGCGGCCATTATCCCAGTGTTTCAGAGGACGAATCGGCAGAGGTGCGCCTTCCCGGCGCAACGTTTCAGCACCGCTAAGCCCCGCCGCCTGGCGTAACTCACCTACCGCCTCGCGTAGAGCAAAGCCCTTGCGTGCACTGCCGGTACCAATGCTGGCGGTGTCACCGTGCGGAAACACCCAGCCATAAAAATCCGGCGATATAGCGCCCTGATAATAGATATCGCAGCGCTTTGCATCCCAATCGCCGCCAGGTGCCGCCGGAGTGCGAATAATTTCGTGATAGGCAAACACATGTTTGGTTTTGGTGCCGTCTTTCACTTCCTGCCGCGCCACCGCGGAGACCGCGCCATCGGCGCCAATAACCAACCGGGTATGAACCATCGAGGAGCTTAAGCAGTCCTTACCGGGCCGATAATGCACGCTGGCAAAGCCAGGATTATCCCGTGATATTTTCACAAAACAACCAGTCTCGCGCACCGCCCCCGCCGCCGCCGCACGGTTGCGCAAATACTCATCAAACACATCGCGGTCCACCATGCCGACATAACCGCCATCGTCAATTGGCATCATTTCCGCCCGCCCTGAGGGGGCGAATATTTTTGCCCCGGTGGCATGGGCAACAATCAGGTGCTCCGGTATTTTAAAATCCCGAATAAGTCGCGGCGGTACCGCACCACCGCAGGGCTTAATCCGCCCAGCTTTATCCAGCAACATGACGCGCCGCCCGGCCTTGGCCAAGGTCTCAGCTGCTATGGCGCCCGCTGGGCCGCCGCCAACCACCACCACATCGAAAATCTGGTCGGTCATCAGGTTCCTCCTGCCTGATTTCAGCATCGCCCAGACTTGCCGCATGTGTCAATGCAAATTGACGTAAGTTATTATTGACAGTCATTGAGAGGCGGCGCTAGCCTCGTCACAGCCGCATGAGCGGAGGAGCAGACCATGCCTCTTGATACGTCCAAAGCCTGGCAAACCGGGCTCCACCTCTCCATCATCACCATGGACAGCCACATGGCGGGCGCATTGGCAGTGGCTGAAACAAAACTCAAAGGCCAGTGGCCTGGCCTGCAGATAGAACTGCACTCTGCCGACCAGTTTGGCAGCGATAAAACCGCCTTGGCTGCGTGCCATGAGGCCATTGCTAAAGCCGATATCATCATTTGCACCATGCTGTTTCTCGATGAGCATGTTCGCCTGGTGGCCCCGCAATTGGCGGCACGGCGGATGGATTGTGATGCCATATTCTGCGCCCTCTCGGCGGCCGACATTGTCCGCCAAACCCGGATCGGCAAACTCGACATGGCAAACGAGCCCGGCGGCGCCATGGCGATGCTGAAAAAATTGCGTGGCAAAAAACAAGGCTCAACAAAAATTTCAGCCGGTGAAAGCCAGATGAAATTACTGCGCAACTTGCCCAAAATACTTCGCTTCATTCCCGGTGCCGCGCAGGATTTGCGAATTTACTTCCTGGGCATGCAATATTGGCTAGCCGGCTCGGCTATCAATATCGAGAGCATGGTCCGCATGATGGTGGGAAAATACGCCACCGGCCCGCGCAAAAATTTTCAAATCGCCAAACCCATCGCAGAGCCGATGGAATACCCCGACATGGGGCTTTATCATCCGCGTGCCGCTGGCCGCATTGTTACCAAAATTTCTGAAATTCCGCGCTGCAACCATGCCAAAGGTACGGTTGGTATTTTACTGCTACGTTCCTACCTTTTAGCGGAAGATTGCGCGCATTACGATGGGGTGATCAACGCGATTGAAGCAGCCGGCTTTAACACCGTCCCGATTTTTGCAACCGGGCTCGACCAACGCGCTGTCATTGAGAGATTTTTTATCCAGGACGGCGTACCCATTATAGATGCCGTGGTCTCGCTCACCGGGTTCTCACTTGTCGGAGGCCCTGCCTATAACGACTCGGCTGCTGCTGAAGCTACTCTGGCAACGCTTGATGTTCCCTACATCGGTGCCGTGCCTCTGGAATTTCAAACCCTGGATGATTGGGAAGGCGATGTTCGCGGTTTAACCCCCGTTGAAGCAACATTGATGATCGCCCTGCCCGAACTTGACGGCGCGTCCATGCCGATGGTCTTTGGTGGCCGCCGCCGGTCTGGTACGCCGCTGGAACAGCGCAGCATGTGCGTTCACCCCGAGCGTGCCGCCAAGCTCGCCGCCCGAGTGGCGCGCTTGATCAGGTTGCGCAAACGTAGCCGGGCCGAACGCAAGGTCGGCATCATTTTGTTTAACTTTCCGCCTAATGCTGGTGCCACCGGAACCGCTGCCTATCTCTCGGTATTTGCATCATTACATAATACGCTAAAAGCCATGCAGGCCGCCGGGTACACACTAGACGTGCCCGAGGATGTTGACGCACTGCGATCTATGATCCTGCAAGGCAACAGCGCGCATTATGGTACACCAGCCAATGTCGGCGCCAAAATCCCGCGCGACTTACATATCCGCCGTGAGCCACATTTAGCCGAGATCGAGAAAGTTTGGGGCCCGGCACCTGGGCGGCAACTTTCTGATGGCAACTCAATCTTTATAATGGGCGTTCAACTAGGCAATATATTTATCGGCGTGCAACCGGCCTTTGGCTATGAGGGCGACCCGATGCGCCTGCTATTTGAAGGCGGCTTTGCCCCAACCCATGCCTTTAGTGCGTTCTATCGGTTTCTGGCCGATGATTTTGACGTTGATGCGGTGCTGCATTTCGGCACCCATGGCGCCTTGGAATTTATGCCCGGCAAACAGGCTGGGCTTTCAGCTAAATGCTGGCCAGACCGCTTGATTGGCCATTTGCCAAACTTTTATTTATATGCGGCCAACAATCCTTCCGAGGGGATGCTGGCAAAGCGCCGCGGTCTCGCCACACTCATCAGCCATTTAACCCCGCCGGTCGGTTCCGCTGGGCTGTATAAAGGCCTTACTGAATTAAAGGCCAGTTTGGAGCGGGCCCGCGCCATCGGACCAGAAACACCAGACTCTGAAGCCACCGCCTTAATTGCATTGGTGCAAGCGCAAGCCAGCGCTCTTGACTTGTGCGCTGGCAGCCCAGCCTGGGGAAACGATGCCAGTGCCACTATGAACAGACTGGCCAACACATTGCTGGAGCTTGAATATACATTGATCCCGGAAGGGCTGCATGTGGTTGGTGCGCCTCCGAATGAGGCCGCACGGGCCCGTGTCATGGATGCTGCTGGTATCTCTGACCCACGGGAGCGCGAGCGTGTTGACGCTCTCATGGCAACCGACAGTGAATTGCCCGGCATTATCACCGCTCTCGACGGCCGCTACATTCGCCCCGCACCAGGCGGAGACTTGTTGCGCACACAAGCTATTTTGCCGACAGGGCGGAATTTGTACGGGTTCGACCCGTTCCGTATTCCCACCGCCTTCGCTGTGCAGGACGGCGCGCGGCAAGCCGAATTACTACTTGCGCGGCATGCCGCCGAAGGCAATGGCCTGCCAGAAACTGTTGCACTGTTGCTTTGGGGCAGCGACAATCTAAAATCTGAAGGTGGCCCCTTGGCGCAAGCTTTATGGCTCATGGGTGCAGCACCCCGCCGCGATGGTTATGGTCGGCTGTGCGGCGCTGAATTAGTACCGCTAGAGACACTTGGCCGGCCCCGTGTTGATGTTATCGTAACGCTATCTGGCATCTTCCGCGATTTGCTGCCGATTCAAACCAAGCTTCTCGCCGAGGCCGCTCTCCTGGCGGCCAAAGCCGATGAACCGGCGGCACAGAATTACATTCGCAAACACGTATTGGAATTTATGGCAACCAACGGCGGCACCATTGAGGACGCAGCACTACGGGTGTTCAGCAACCAGGAAGGCAGTTATGGCGCGAATGTCAATAATCTGATTGAATCCGGCGCCTGGGAAAATGAAGACGAACTAGGCCGTGCTTACATGAGCCGCAAAGGTTTCGCTTACGGCGTTGAAGGTAAGCCAGCCCGTAGTGATGCCGTATTGGCGCAGGTTCTTGGTACCGTTGAAGCTGCCTACCAAAACCTTGAATCGCTAGAGCTTGGCGTGACCAGCGTTGACCATTATTTCGATGGTCTCGGCGGCCTCACGCGCGCCATCAGCGCCATTAAAGGCAATAACAAAAAACCCGCTTTGTATATCGGTGACCAAACCCGTGGCGAGGGTAAAGTACGCACTTTGAATGAACAAGTCGCCCTCGAAATCCGTACGCGCACCTTGAATCCCAAATACATCGAAGACCTCTTAGCGCACGGCCATGAAGGTGTCCGCCAAATCGAGTCACAAGTTTCTAATACCCTCGGCTGGTCGGCCACTACAGGGTCAGTTGACCCGTGGGTTTATAAAAAAATCACCGAAACCTTTGTGCTGGACAAAGAGATGCGTGAGCGTATCGCGCAACTCAACCCCACAGCCTCGGCGCGCCTTACCAACCGGCTGATCGAAGCGCATGAACGCAGCTACTGGACGCCTGATGCGGACATGCTGGCGGCACTGCGTGGCGCCGGTGAGGAGCTCGAAGACCGGCTGGAAGGTCTCGACCACGCGGCGTAGTAAATTTGGC
>JAQNCT010000066.1 GCA_029077825.1 Acidocella sp.
GCGTGGGGAAGAGGATGCTCGCCTGCGCGAGCATGACGGTGAGGGGTGGCGCGCATGACGGTGAGGAGTGGCGAGCGTGACGGTGGTGGGGGCGACAGAGAGTGGACGGCGAGGGGTAAAAAGGAAAATACAGTTTGAAGTTGTATTCCAGGGCGTGTCCGCATAGCCTAACCCCGTCATGCTCGCGTAGGCGAGCATCATCCTTCTCGGAGGCTCAAATGGCCAAAGGCGGTTGGGTTTACATTATAACCAACAAGCCCCAGGGCACTTTATACATCGGCGTTACGGCTGATCTGGTGCGGCGGGTCAGCCAGCATCGGGCTGGTGACATGCCAGGGTTTACCCAAAAATATTGTCTGAAACGGCTGGTTTATTTTGAACGCCATGAGGAAATGTTGGGCGCGATTGCACGTGAAAAGGCTTTGAAACGATGGGTGCGGGTTTGGAAAGTGCGGTTGATCGAGGCGGGGAATTCGCGGTGGGATGATTTGTATGAGGGGATTTTGTGAAGGGGGAAAGAAGATGCTCGCCTGCGCGAGCATGACGGCGGTGGGGGCGAGGCGGCGGCGTGGTGGACGGTGGGGGAAACGAAGGCGGCATTTTCTTTTGTGAGGCGGGTTAATCCACCGGTCTCGTGGGTAATGAGATGACAGCGCGCAGGCCGGGATTATTATCGGCCAGGCGCAGGGTGCCGTTGTGTAATTGTGCTACCGCCGCCACCAGTGACAAGCCAAGCCCTGAGCCGGCGGTGCTACGGGCGGACTCGGCGCGGAAGAACCGTTCCGTTGCGCGTTGGCGGTCTTCCTCGGCAACACCCGGCCCATGGTCGGCGATGGTGATTTCGATCACCGAATTTTGGACGGTGGCGGTGAAGCTGATCTCGCTGTCAGCGGAGGAGAATTTCAGGGCGTTATCAAGCAGGTTGGTTATGGCTTGCTGTACCAGCTGGCGGTCACCAAAAAACGGCAACACACCGGCGATGCTGGTGAGTAATTTCATGCCGCGTTCCTCGGCCACCACCCGGTATAATTCATCGATGTCCAAAAGCAGCGGTGTCAGGTCAAAGCTTATAAAAGCCGAACGCCTGGCGCCGGCCTCAATTTCGGCAATCCGCAGCAAGGCCTGAAATACCGCGACGATCCCGTCTAGGTCGTCAGTGGCGCGCTCAATAGCGGCTTTTAAATCATCGGGTGTGTGGGCGTGCAGGCTGGCATCCTCCAGCCGGGTGCGCGCGCGGGTAATGGGGGTGCGCAGATCATGCGCGATGGAGTTGGAAACTTCCCGCACGCCATCCATCAGCTTGGTGATGCGCTCCAGCATGTCGTTGATGATTTCGGCCAGCTCGTCGAACTCATCGCCGTCGCCGGTTTTGGGAACACGCCTGGTGAGGTCGCCGCGCGAGATCGCGCGGGTGGTGGCAGAAATATTGCGGATCATCCGGCGAAACAGCGAGCGGATGATCAATGCGCCAAGCAAGCCCAGAACGGCCATGATGCCCATGGCCCACAGCAAGCCGTCCTGTAATACGCGGCGCAATTCGGTGCGGGCACGCACGTCGCGCCCCACCAGCAGTTGATCGCCGCCAATGATCGGGTAGGCCCGCAGTAACGCAACCGAGCCGACGCCCTGGCGGGTGACTGGAAGCTCATACCAGGCGTTGGCCTCAGTCAGCCCGGCAGGCCAGCGGTCCAGATTGCCGATGATCCGGTTGCCGAGCGGGTCGATCAGCAGATAAATCGCATCGCCATCAATATTATTGGCCAGCCGGTCGCGGATCGCCAGCACCAGCGAGGGGATGCCACCGACCGCAAAATGATCACCCAGAGCCGAGGCATCGTTGCGCACCGAAACCTCGACCTGGCGCTGCAGCAGCCCGACGGTGGAATACCAAAGTGAAAAAGCCAGCGAAAACGCACTGATCCCAAACACCACGGCATAGACCAAGGCCAGCCTGATACCGGCCGAGCGGATAATCGGCCGCGCCCGGGGCTTTACCGGCCGCGCTGGTTCCACAAGGTCAGGATCGGCGAGATGGTCAGCCGGGAGCATTGGCTTGTTTACGGCTCCGCCGTGCGATCAGACATCCTCGGTACGAAGCATATAGCCAGCGTTGCGCACCGTATGCAGCAGCGGCAGGTCAAACGGCTTGTCGATCTTCTGGCGCAGCCGCGAAACATGCACGTCAATCACGTTGGTTTGCGGGTCGAAATGATAATCCCACACGCCTTCCAGCAGCATGGTGCGGGTAACCACCTGGCCGGCGTGCCGCATTAAATACTCCAGCAGGCGGAATTCGCGGGGTTGCAGGTCAATTTTTTGGCCAGCGCGTTTGACGCCGCGTGACAGCAGGTCAATCTCAAGATCACCCACCGCCAGCTTAGTGGTGGGGCCGTCAGTTTTACCGCGGCGGGTGAGAGCTTCCACCCGCGCCAGCAATTCGGCGAAGGCGAAGGGCTTGGTGAGATAGTCATCGCCGCCGGCCTTCAGGCCTTTCACGCGGTCATCCACCTGGCTGAGTGCTGAGAGGAAAACCACCGGGGTCACGTTGTCCTGGGCGCGCAAGGTTTCCAGCAGGCGCAAACCATCAATGCCGCCGGGCAGCATGCGGTCCAGGATGATCGCGTCAAAATTCTCGGAAGCCGCCAGAAACAGACCATCGCGGCCATTGTCGGCATGTTCGACCGTATGACCGGCCTCTCGCAGACCCTTGACCACAAACCCGGCCACGTCTTTGTCGTCCTCAACGATGAGTATTCGCATTTTTAATCCTCCTTACCGCGCAAGGTGCACCATTATCACCAGCTTGCTGATCCTAATATGGCCTGATGGTAAGCCGATGAAATAGCCAAACGTCTGGTCAGGCTCATACAATGGCTTAAGCCGGATGAAATAACCGTAATGATAACAGATAAACCCGGCGTGCGAGCGAAAAAATCGGCTGATGGCCAAAATGATTGCTGTAATGGTGCAGATCATGCGCCGCACCGGATATTATGCAAAGTTAACGTTGAAATTTACCCGTTAGAGCCCGACATCAAGGTGATCCATTGTAAGGAGCATCTCATGCCTGCGAAACCAGACGACCTGCATAATGTTGATCTCGAATTTTTGAAGTCTGAATTCAACCGCTTCCGGTCTGAAGTTGCCGGGATGAAGGACAGGCTTGGGGGCAATGCGTCTGAGGTGCTGGACCAGATGAGTGCATACCTTGATGGCCATGGGGTATCCTCGCGGGTCTCGGCGCTGGAAGCGCAGCTTGAAAAGCTTGCTGGCAAGGCCAAGGATTCCGGCAAAGTCGCGGTTGATCGGCTGGAGGCGCAAATGAGCGAGCGCCCACTCGCCAGCCTCGCTGTGGCGTTTGGCGTGGGGCTGTTGGCGGCACAACTCGTTCGCCGTAGTTAACGGTTACCGCAAGGGGCGCTGAAGCATGAATTTGTCCGGCCGTGTTGGTGCTTTTTTGCGGCACTACGGTCTGGCGATCAGCCTCGGTGCGGCGGTGCTTTGCATCGGGCTTGCCGGGTTGGGCTTTCTCGTCGCCGGCTATTATGTCTGGTTGACCAGCCATTTTGAGGCCGCACCGGCCGCAGCGATCACGGGTGGAACTTTGTTGGTACTGGCCGCTTTGACCGCCGTTATCGGGTCCGGCCTGATCAAGCGGATGAAAAAGCCTGGGGGCAGTTTGTTTGGCGACGCCGCGAGCATTTTGGGTTTGGGCGTGCGGTTGGCCGCGATGCTGGTCCGCCGTGACCCCAAAAAGGCGCTGATACTGGCAGCTATCAGCGGCGCATTGGCCGAATGGCTGCTAGCTGACAAGGATCGCCGATAATCCGGCCGCCAGGCATTGCCGCAGATGGGCGGCAGCCAGGGCGATACAACCGGCGGTGGGGGCGTAATCCGGTGTTGCGATGTGCAGGAAAATCGCCGAGCCACGGCCTTTAACGGTGGGTTGGATGTTCCAGTTAAGAACCCCGATGATATCGTACAGACCATCGCTGCGGTGCAAAGCCTCATGGCTGTCGGCAAACGGCAGGGTCACGGCCTGGTTGTAGGCAGCATGCTGAACATCATCGCACCAGCCATCGTTGCGGCCAATCGGCTCGATCGGCACGGCGCAGGCCGGGGGCTTTTCACGGTCAGCCCGGTACAGCACGCGCAGCAACGTTAACTGGCCGGTGGGGGTGGCGCCGTCGCCTTCATGCTTGTGAGGGGAAATACCGGTGCGACCAAAGGCGGCGGGAAATTTCATGGCCGGGCCTTCCAGGAACCCGGCAGGATTTAGGTGAAATTCAACCAAGCAGATGCCCGAAGCGCTTGGCCTTGGTGGCAAGGTAGTCATTATTCACGCCGTTCGGTGCAATAATGTGCGGCACGCGTTCCAACACGTCGATCCCGCAGGCGATCAGCGCATTCACCTTGTTCATATTGTTGGTCAGCAAACGGATGCGCGGCATGTTGAGCGCTTGCAGCATAGCGGCGGCGATTTGGAAGTTGCGGCCATCGGCATCCCAACCCAAGGCGCGGTTGGCATCTAGTGTGTCCAGCCCCTTATCCTGCAAGGTGTACGCGCGCAGCTTGTTGATCAGGCCGATGCCGCGGCCTTCCTGCGCCAGATACAGCACCGCGCCAGCACCTTCCTGGGCCATACGGGCGATAGCACCTTGCAGTTGCGGCCCGCAGTCACAGCGCAGCGAGCCCAGCAGGTCGCCGGTGAAGCATTCCGAATGGATGCGCACCAAGGGTGCATCCCGCGCGGTGGGGTCGCCGACCAAGATAGCCATGTGCTCGATGCCCTGGTCAGTGGCACGGAAGGCCACCAGCCGGGCGTCAGGGGCGGAATCCAGCGGGACTGCTACTTCCGCCACCTTGGTGAGCGAGGCGGCCAGCAGGCCGGGGTAGGCCAGCAGATCATCGGCGGGCACTGACAGTAAATCGGCACCGGCGGGGATCGATGCCCAGCCGGGGCGCACCGGGGCAGCCACCATAGCGGGCAGCAAGCGGGCCAGTTTGCCCAGCGCCAGGGCGGCCATCGCCGCTTTGGGGGGGGTAACGCGGGTAAATTCCGGCAGAATTTGCTCCAGCGTTGGGTCAGCGGCGCGGCGCAGGGTGGGAATATCGATCAGCGGGGTGGCGAGTTTGAAGGCGATGACCGGGCTGGCATCATCCAGCCCAGCAGGCAAAATGGCGGCAGCACGGGAGGGTGCCAGCAACAGGCTGGCCGACTGGGCCCCCAACAGGTCAATCAGCCGCAGGCCCTCAGCACCGATGGTTTCGGCGGGAGCCACGATCAACGGATGGCGGGCGGCCAACACCACTGGCACGCCCCGGCGCATTTCCGCAATGGCGCGGTGGACGGCACGGGTGCGCGGCGTACCTAGCAGCGGCTCGGTGATGGTGAGATGTTGGTCCATGCTGCTTAATTAGGACTTGCAGGTTAATTTTGCCATGCCAGGGTAGGATCACAAGCGAGACATCAAGGAGGTTTGCGCCTCAAAGTTTCGCCGAATCGTAAAATGAGCTTATAAGGAAGCCTAGTATCAGGAGACGCCATGTCCAGCCAGCACCCGATTCTTGTTGTTGATGACGATACCGCATTGCGCGCAGCACTGGTTGAGCAATTGCTGCACGACGGTGAGTTTGTACCGGCCGAGGCCGGGAGCTTGGCCGAGGCGCAGGCGATCATCGGGCAGGCGGACTCGCGGTTTGATGCAATTTTGCTCGATGTTGGCCTGCCGGACGGTGATGGCCGGGATTTTTGCAAGTTGCTGCGCGGCCAGGGTGTTAAGGTACCCATTATTATGCTGACCGGCTCGGCTGAGGAGGCCGATATTGTGCGCGGGCTGGATTCTGGCGCCAATGATTATCTGGCAAAGCCATTCCGGGTGAACGAGCTGCTGGCGCGCCTTAGGGCGCAGTTGCGTAGCTTTGAGAATAGCGATGATGCGGTGTTCACCATTGGGCCCTACATGTTCCGGCCCTCAGTGAAGCAGTTGCTGGAACCGGTGAAAAACAAGCGTATCCGGCTGACCGACAAAGAAGCCGCGATATTGAAGTTTTTATACCGGGCGGAAGGCAAGGCAGTGGGCCGCCAGGTGCTGCTGAACGAGGTGTGGGGCTACAACGCGGCGGTGACGACCCACACGCTGGAAACCCATGTTTACCGGCTGCGCCAGAAGATCGAACCAGACCCGGCCTCGGCAAAATTACTGCTGACCGAAGGCGGCGGTTACCGGTTGGATGTATCGCCGGTTGGTTAAGGCTTTCGGATCGGTTATACGCGCGTACAAGTCTCCGTAGCTCAGCAGGATAGAGCACAGGATTCCTAATCCTGGGGCCGTGGGTTCGAATCCCGCCGGGGACGCCACTTCCGAAAAAAGTAATAACTCCGGCTTGGGTGTCTGGCAGTTCGGAAAGAGCCGCTTTTGCAATGAGGTGCTTTGGTCCGCTGAGGCGAACTTCGTCGCGGCTGGTGATGGCTTTGTCGACGAACAGCTTGATGTAGGCCTTCTTCATGACGGGTGGTGCATCCGACGCTCAGGCTTGAGAAGTCATTGCCGAGGAACTGAACAAAACCCTGAAACGCTCCACGTGCCGCATGGATATCCTCATAGCCTGCCATGTGTGGTTTTGTTCGAACAGGCCCAGCTCACTGTGATTCGGTTAGGGTTAGCCCAGCGTAAAAGTTCTTTGTAATTTATCTGCAACGAAAAATAAATTATTTTGTAAAGGATGAAATGGCGGATGCGAGGTGTCTAAACAATGCAATCCCGCAGATGGCGGGCGGGCATTTGTTTAAGAAACACATTTAACATCAAAGGTCGCCATAATGCTTAATTTTTCACTTCGTACAACCTTAGCCGCTTTGACTGTCTCAAGCATTGCGCTTGCTTCGACGGGAGCGTTAGCTGAGGATAACAGTTATGAAAATTCCTATAATGTAACATATTCTGCGTTGGGTACCGCGAATCAAATCGCGGAAGCCGCTGGCAAGGCAGCTTTGCTTGCAACCCCGACATTGACCCCTGCCCAGGTTGATGCCGCTGAAGCTGCGGCTTTGGCCGCCGCCGTTACTGCTGGTACCGTGACCTCGACCGCGGCTGCTACCGTTACCGCGAACGAAACCGCAGAAGCTGCAAAAGCTGCTGCAAATACCGCCAATCAGATCGCGCAAGCCGCTGGCAAGGCAGCTTTGCTGGCAACCCCGACATTGACCCCTGCCCAGGTTGATGCCGCTGAAGCCGCGGCTTTGGCCGCCGCCGTTACTGCCGGCACAGTGGCTGCTGCCACCGCCACAACCGTTACGGCCACCGAAGCTGCCGAAGCGACGAGCTTGGTTGCTGACACTGCGGTGAAGTCAGCGGTGCATTCAGCGGTTTCAGAAGCCGTGACCTCGGGCAGCCACACACGACGGAATGGTCACTAATTAGCTAAAAGGGAGACCAATAGGACCTGATATTGGTTTCGTTTTGAATTAACAGTGACTTGCTGGCGCCTCAAGCCTTTCGGCTTGGGGCGTTTGCTGTTAGTGCGTAACAATATCAAAAAATACAGCCCCGCTTTGTAAACATTATGCTTACAATATGAAAAGAAAGATTATAAATGCAAAGGTCTTTAGTTTTTTCCGAGTTATTTGCGTGCCTAAATATTAGGTGCTCTATTAACAAAGCTGCCATTGGTTTGCTGATGTTAAGCGGTATGGCTTCGCCAGCTATGGCGGATGGCGTTAATCCATGGTCGCTTACATTGAAGGCCGGCGGTGGCTACGACAGCGATGTGGCGATTAATCAGATTCAGTTTTCTTCAGGACGGCCTGACACGGAGGAAAATTTGGGGCTGTCGACCAGCTACAAGTTAGTAAATACGCCAAAGTCAAGTATTTCCATCGGCTACGGTTTTTCTCAAAGCTTATATAATTCAGTCAAAAGCTTTGATCTTCAAAGTCACGACATAACATTGACCGCATCGACAAAAATTTCCAAGACCACAGTGGGGGGGGCATATAGTTTTTATCATATTCTGTTGGGCGGAAGACCGTTTTTGAACATGCAAGTGGTCAACCCAAGCCTGTTAGCGCCAGTCACTAAAAAAGTATATTTTCATGGTGATATACTTTATTTAAATGAAAGCTTTTTAACAGATCATACCCGTGATGCTGCGCATTATCAGCCAGAATTTCAGTTGTTTTATTTTTTCGATAACTATAAGGCCTTCGCCCTGTTCGGAGCCGGTTATCAAAATGAAACGACATCGAAATCAGGTCCAGAATATGCGTTTCAAGGCTATGAGCTTAAAACCAGTGTGACAGTGCCGTTTAATTTATTCGACCGGACAGGCAAGGTGAAAGCCGAGTATGATTGGGTGAGCCGTGACTATAGCCAAATAACGCCCTCGATTGGCGTGAAACGCTATGATCGGCGCTCAAGTTTTGATCTGCACGCTGAATTGCCGATCGTAAATAAATTCAGCCTTGAGGCCGATTACCAATATATTGACCGGATCTCAAATTTATCGACGTCCAATTACGTGGAGAGCCTCATCACCAGTGACATCGTGTATAAATTCTAAGGCGATTTGGCGGATTATCTGCCGTGTTTGGCTTTAGTCAACAGCACCATAGCCAAATACGGCATTGCGTCCTGGCGTGCCTAAGTGCCGAACTTCAGATTCCAATTTTTTTAAAGCCGCTGCGGCGGAGCTGATGCCTGGTTGTGCCTCGAACTTCACAATCATTGCGGCTACAAGAGGGGCGGCGAAAGAGGTGCCAGAGGCGCTCCGGCGCTGTTGCGGCGGGAGTGCGGTATCCACATCAACGCCAAGAGCGGCGAATGAGATATAATCACCATGGTTGGCGTAACGGTAAACATTGTTGTGCCGGTCGATGGCGGTAACAGCGATCACGCCCGGGTAAGCGCCGGGGTAGGAAGGCGGGGCCGCGGGGCCCCTGTTACCGGCGGCGGCGATAATAATGCAGCCTTTAGCCTGCGCGAGACGGATAGCTTCGCCGAGCGCTTGGTCCATGGGTCCTTCCATGCTCATGTTAATCACGCGGACGCCATGCGCGACCAGCCAGTTCAGGCTGGTAATGATCGCGTCGGTTGAGGCAGCGTTAGTCCCCTGACTGTCAAGCGCAAAAACATTAGCCGAGATAATACGCACTGATTGTTGCGCAAGCAGATCAGCCACTGCCGTACCATGCGTAGCGTCGCCGATTTGGCCTGTAACAAAAGAATTTTCGGAAATCACCGCGTTTGCCAATCCGGGATAGTCTGTGTCCACCGGGCTGTCGATTATGCCAACTGTACCGAGCGGAGCAGAAATATTGGCTGGTTGGGCGTTGCCTGTGGGTGGATTGGGCGTTGTATTGAAGAAAGCTGAGGCCGGCTGGCTGTCAGCGAGCCGGTAAACATGGTCTTCGCTTTGCACGGCCTGTGGGGATTGTGCGCGGATTATCGCCATGGCTTGCGAAATGCTCTGATGGTCGGTTATCTGAATGCGCGCCAATGTTGCCCCAAGTGCTGGCAAATCTGCTTCATGCAGCACCGTCAAACCAGCCCCTTGAATAGGCATTTTCTGGTTATTATTGAACAAGACTACGATTTCATTAGGTAGGATTTCAGAGCCTGAAGGATCGAGCGCCACTTTCAAGGCGGCGTCTGCCGGTTGAATAGATAGTTGCTTAGAGGTGTTATGATCAGTCTCGGCGGCGTTTTGAGACGCGCCAGACGTGTTAGAATTACTGGTCTCCTGTAATGTCGCGTTTTGCTCGGCGGTTTTTGTAATCTCGCCGCCATTGGCTGAATTTGTGGTGGTGGATCCGTTTACCGAATTCGCAGCTTCTGATGCCGCTTCGGATATGGCTTGGCTGCTGCCCTTGGATTGAGCAGCCGATGCTGACTGCGATGTGGCTTGAGACTCGGCTTGTGAAGCGGCCTGCGAAGCCGCTTGAGATGCAGCTTGAGTTGCCACTTGAGATGCAGTGTGAGACGACACCTGGTCTGCCACGTGCGATTCAATTTGTTGCGTTACCTGCTGTGTTACTTGATCAGTGGCGCGTTGTTGAGCCACTTCAGAGTTATAATCAGAGGCATTACTGCTAGGGTTGGCAGCGAGCGCGTGAGGGATAAATGACAGCAATGCGCTAAGCGAGAAGATTGTGACGGTAACAAAATTTTTCGTGGGACAGAGAAAACCCAAGTCATTTTTTTGGCTTACTTGAGGTGGCCCCCGGAAACTGGACAGGTAGCTTAGATAGAATCCTGCCCCTAAACTGGCGTTGAGCCAAGGGGTTTCAGTG
>JAQNCT010000067.1 GCA_029077825.1 Acidocella sp.
GCCGGGCTACGCCGCCGCCCTCACCAGTAGGGCCGCTGCAACTGGGCGAGGCCAGTTTTGATGCCGCCCGTGCCGAATTGGTGACGCCGAATGGCCGGATCCGGCTGACCGGGGCGGAGCTGGCGTAGTTGGTGGCGTTTGCGGCACGGCCGCATGAGATATTGTCGCGTGAGGCGTTGGCGGCGGTGCTGGAAATGGATGAGACCAGCGAGCGGGCGATCGATGTGCAGGTGACGCGGCTGCGGCGCAAAATCGAGCCGGACCCGCGCGAACCGCGGTTTTTACATACGGTGCGCGGCAAAGGTTATATTCTGAAGCCGGGACCGTGAAAGTGGTCCCATGAAGTTTCGCCCAGGCGGGTATTCGTTCGATACGATGCTGCGGAAGTTTTTGCCGCGCAGCCTGCTGGGCCGTTCGCTGCTGACCGTGTTGATCCCGCTGGTGCTGCTGCAAGCTGTGGCGCTGGAGATATTTTATGGCAGCCATTTGAATGAACTCTCGCGGCGGCTGGCCGGCGGGGTGGCGGGTGAGGTGGGCTTCGTGATTGACCAGATCGACCACGACCCGAAATCAAGGGACATGCTGATCCGGGAGGCCGACCGGCATTTTTTGTTCAATATTTTTTATCTGCCGGGTGAAACGCTCAAGCGCTTGCCACCACCTGATGCGCCGGGGCCGGTGGATGACGACCTTGCCACCAGCCTTGCGAATGATTTGCACCGCAAGTTCAATGTGGGCTGGAACACCGCACCGGACCATATCCGGGTCAATGTGCAGATGCCCGATGGGGTGATCAGCATCGATGTGCCGCGCAAACGGCTTTATATTGGTGAATTCTATATATTTTTGGCTTGGCTGATTGGCACCGCGTTGATTGTGTTTGGCGTGGCGGCGATGTTTTTGCGCAACCAAGTGCGCGGCATCTCACGTTTGGCCCGCGCCGCCGAGGCTTTTGGCATGGGGCGCGACTATGGGCCGATGAAACCCGAAGGTGCAATCGAGGTGCGCCGCGCCGCCACCGCCTTCAACCGGATGCAGGAGCGGCTGCGGCGGTTTTTGGAACAGCGCACCACCATGCTGGCGGGTGTTAGCCATGATTTGCGAACACCGCTGACCCGGTTGCGCTTGGCGCTGGCGATGATGGAGGAAACGCCAGCCGGTGATCTGGCCGGTATGACAGGCGATATTGAGGAAATGGAAAAGCTCATCAGCATGTATCTGGCGTTCGCCCGGGGTGAGGGGTCAGAACAGGCGGCGCCAACGGATATATCGCTGTTGCTGGATGAGATCACCGCCGCCGCCCGCCGTGCCGGTGCCAATATCACCTGCCAGGTGCCGGATTCATTGTTCGTGACTCTGCGGCCCGAGGCGATGCGCCGGGCGATTAATAATTTGATTGATAATGCCCGCCGCCATGCTGAAAATATTGTGCTGACAGCCGCTGTGCTGGGGGAGCGCAGCATTGCCATTACCGTTGACGACGATGGCCCCGGCATTCCGCCTGAGCAGCGTGATTTCCTTTTCAGGCCGTTTGAGACCAACGCACCGGGCGGCATTGGCCTGGGTCTGGCCATCGCCCGCGATATCATCGGCGCTCATGGCGGCAGTGTGCGCCTGACCGACAGCCCAATGGGCGGCCTCAGGGCGGTGGTGGAATTGCCGGTCTAGGCGAGGATGTAAAAACAGGGAGCCAAGCCCCCTGTTTTTAGATGATTAGCGGCGCAGGTTGAGGCGGCCGATGAGGTCCTGGTAACGCTTGATATTTTTGCGCTTCAGATAATCCAGCAACGAGCGGCGCTGGCCCACAAGCACCAGCAGGCCACGGCGCGAATGGAAATCCTTCGCGTGGGTCTTCAGATGTTCGGTGAGGTTGGCGATGCGCTCAGACAAAAGTGCAATCTGCACTTCGGGGCTGCCGGTATCATTGGCGGCGGTAGCATATTCGGCGATGAGCACGGTACGGCGCTCTGGGGTAATCGACATCGTGATATCCTTCACGAAAGATGTTGAATGAGACGCTCGGGTTTCAACCAGCCATCAGACAGGCGGGCCAAAGCCAGAACGCGTCCTGCGGCCAGTATGCGCACCAGCCCGTTATCAGGGTTGGCGGCCTCTGGAATGCGCCCCATCAAATCCACCAGGCTTATCGGCTGGCCGTTCGAGAGAGCATGTGCCTCAACTGCGGTCAGGGCCAGTGCCGGGATGTCGTCCAGCGCGGTCGCGATTGGCAGTGTCAGTTCTGCAAGAGTGGCGGGCGTATGCGCTGAATCGAGGATTGTGTCCATAGAGACGGCCATGCTGGGCAGAAATGGCCCCACCCGCAGGCGGCGTAGTACGATGATATGGCCAACAGTGCCACAGGCGCGTGACAAATCCCGCGCCAATGAACGCATATAAACCCCTTTGCCGGAGGCAACCTCGAATTCGGCGGTATCAGCATCTGGCCGACCGATCAGTTCAAAGCGGTCAACCTGGGCAGGCCGCGGCGGCAGTTCCGGCGGGGCACCGGCGCGGGCGAGGTCGTAAGCGCGCTCGCCATCCACTTTGATGGCCGAGAAAGCCGGTGGGATTTGCATGATGTTGCCCCGGAAGGCTGGCAGGGCGGCGTTGATGTCATCATCGCTTGGCCGGTGCGTGCTGGTCTGGGTTATAGCACCCTCGGCATCGTCAGTGTCCCGGCTTTCACCAAAGCGGATGGTGAAATGATACAGCTTTGTGCCATCCATCACATAGGGCACGGTTTTGGTTGCCGCCCCCAACGCGATGGGGAGCAGCCCGGTTGCCAGCGGGTCCAGCGTGCCGCCGTGGCCAGCTTTTTGGGCATCCAGGGCGCGTTTTACCTTGTTTACCGCTTGCGTGCTGGTGATGCCTTGCGGCTTGTCGAGGATCAGCCAGCCGTCAATTTTGCGGCCACGCTTTTGTCGCGCCATAATCAATCCAATTCCAAATGAGAGGCGGGTGATAGCGAATGACAGGGGATCCGCAAAGCCTTGCGCCGCAATGCTGGCAAGAAGTGCCAGATGGCATCATTCTGGCCGTTAAAGCCCAGCCCGGTGCCAGGCGCACTGCCGTCGGCAGCGTTGTTGCTGCTGCCGCCAGCCCCGGTTGGCCGGTGGGACGCCTGAAAGTGGCGGTTTGCGCCCCGCCGGAGGATGGCCGTGCCAATGCTGCGATTATGGCAGCACTGGCGAAATATTTTCAGATCAAACCAGCCGCCGTGGCGCTAAAGATGGGCGGCACCGCCAGGGATAAAAAATTCCGACTGACCGGCGATATCGGCGGCTTGCTGGCGCGGCTTAGCTAACTTTTAGCACCAGTTTGCCGAAATTCTCGCCGGAAAATAGTTTCAGCAAGGTCTGCGGGAAGCTTTCCAACCCCTCGACGATATCTTCCTTGCCTTTGAGCTTACCTGCCGCCATCCAACCGGCCATCTCGCGCGCGGCCAGGCCGTAGCGGTCGGCATAGTCAAACACCACCATCCCCTGCATTTTGGCCCGGTTGACCAGCAGGGAGAGGTAATTCGACGGCCCCTTGATGGGCGTGGTGCTATTATACTGCGAAATCGCACCGCAGATAACAATCCGCGCCCGTAAGTTGATCAGCGCCAGACAAGCATCCAGAATATCACCGCCGACATTATCAAAATACACATCAATCCCGGCTGGGCAGGCTTCCTTCAAGGCTTTGCGCATATCTCCGGCTTTGTAATCAATCGCCGCATCAAACCCCAGTTTGTTGATCAGAAACGCGCATTTTTCCGGTCCACCGGCGATTCCCACCACGCGGCAGTCTTTGATTTTGGCGATCTGCCCTACCGTGGCCCCAACCGCCCCGGCAGCGCCTGAGACCACCACAGTCTCACCAGCTCTCGGCTCGCCCACCTCCAGCAGCCCGAAATACGCGGTCATGCCAGGCATGCCCAGCACATTCAAATAGGTTGGTAACGGCGCCAGCCTGGGGTCAATTTTGATTAAATCCTTCGCTTTGCAGGTGGCATAAGCCTGTATGCCTAAGCTGCCGGAGACAAAATCCCCCGCGGCGAACCCCGCTGCCTTGCTTTCCAGCACCTGGCCCACGCCGCCGGCGCGCATCACATCGCCGATTTTTACCGGCGCGATGTAGGATTTGCCTTCATTCATCCAGCCGCGCATGGCGGGGTCCAGCGAGAGATATTCAACACCCACCAACACCTCGCCATCCTCGGGTGGCCGGGCTGGTTGTTTCACATAGTGCCAGTCACTGTCTTTGGGCAGACCAACGGGCCGGGCAGCCAAGCGAAATTGGCGGTTTTCAAACTGAGTCATGGCATCCTCCATTTTTATCAGCAACTATCGCGCCGCATTGCCGTAAACGCAAGTAGAGAGCCGTATAGGGAATTACCTTCAGAGCCGTTCGGTCTCGGCCTCTAAACCCAGCAACTGCGCCAGGCGGTCTAGCCGGCGCAGCACAGAGTCTCCTGCAAATACGCCATTGGCTTCGGTCAGCCCTAAAATCAACCGTCCTGGCGCCATTGTCAGTGTGGTGCCAGCCAGTAGTTGCGGGGTGCCGGCGGAGAGTGTGTAGGCCAGCCGTAACGCTGCCCCTAAGGTTTCAGCCCGGCGGTTGGCGTGCATATCAAGTAGTGAGCGGGCCGGGACTAAAAATGCACTGTCAGCTTCGGCCTCATAGCGCAGCGCCATGGTCAGGGCCAAAAACGCCCGTGCGTGATGGTCCAGCCCAATGCCTGATTGGCGCAGCACCCGCAGGAACGCTTGCTCGGCCCGGTATTCGGGATGTTCGTGGCTGCCAATGTCGGAAAGCCAGCAAGCGGCTTCGCGCAGCCGCCGCTGAGAGCCGGTTTCGTGCGGAAATAACGCTGTTGTCCATGCCACCAAAGCGGGCGGCATGCTGGGGTCGCGCAGGGTGCCGCGGGTTAAATCCTGGGCGGCGGCCAGCAGCGGGTCTTCGGCGCGGATTTCAGGCGGCATCAGCCGGGCAAACCAGCCCTCGCGCATGCCATTGGCGCTGAATACGACCCGCTCGACACCGGAGGCGCGCAGCAGCCGCCGCAATATCAGTGCGGCGTAGGGCAAATCCTCGATCCGGCGCTTGGGTACGCCCGGCATCCGCTCGATCAGCTTGCGGCCTGCCTCGCTGATGACGCCTGCCAGATCCCGCGCTTCCTCGCGCCCGATGGTGTAATGATGCACCATGTTCAGCGGGTAGCCGGTTTGCATGATATGAATGCGCGCCAGTGCCCGGAAAGCGCCGCCGGAGAGGTATAAATCCCGCCCCGCGGCTTCGGCCACGAACGGGGCTTCCTCCAGTGCCGAGGTGACGATCTGGCGGGCTTTCATTAAATCGCCGCCGGCCCGGTCGGCCAGACGGATCACGCCGATCGGCAGCGTGACCGAGGTGCCGACGCGTCCGGCATCGAGCCGCACCAGTTCCAACGAGCCGCCACCAAGGTCAGCGAGGATGCCATCCGCCGCCGGAATGCCGCACAGCACACCCTCGGCGGATAATGACGCTTCGGCGTTGCCCGAGAGCACATTGATCCGCAATTCGGGGATATTTTTTTGCAAATGCTTCACAAATTCAGGGCCGTTTTCGGCATCACGCACCGCTGAGGTGGCGAGCACCTCAATGATTTGTGCGCCCATGGCGCGCGCCACGGCGGCGTAGCGGCGCAGCACGGTTTCAGCCTGCACTAAGGCGGCTTTGTCCATTTTGCCGGTCTTGGTCATGCCCTTGGCCAGACGCAGAACGGCCTTTTCATTGAAAATCTGTACCGGGTTGCGGGAGTCACCCTCATAGATCACCAGCCGGACTGAATTAGAGCCCAAATCCACAACGGCACGCCGGGCAGCCAAATTCAGCATTGTGTCATGCCGGTCATCAATGGAAATTTGATCCATGCAATCCAATATCGCAGATTGCGGCGTTACAGAGAAGCGACAGCTTCATGACTGTTATGCGGCAGTGCCGCCAACCGTGAGACCTGACATTTTCATCGTTGGCTGCCCCACACCTACCGGCACGCCCTGGCCGTTTTTGCCGCAGGTGCCGACGCCGGGGTCGAGCGCGAAATCATTGCCGATCATTTCGATCTTGGTCAGTGCATCCGGCCCGTTGCCGATCAAGGTCGCCCCTTTCACAGCCGCACCCAATTTACCATCCTCGATCATGTAGGCTTCCGCTGCCGAGAACACGAACTTGCCGGAGGTGATATCGACCTGCCCACCGGCGAAATTCACGGCATACAGGCCGCGTTTTACGGATTTGATCATGTCTTCGGTGGTGGCCTCGCCGTTCAGCATGATGGTGTTGGTCATCCGCGGCATTGGTGAATGGGCGTAGGATTGCCGGCGGCCATTGCCGGTGGCGCGCATGTTCATCAGCCGGGCGTTCTGGCGGTCCTGAATGAAGCCCACCAGAATGCCATCCTCGATCAGGGTGGTGCGGGAGGTCGGCGTGCCTTCATCGTCAATGGTGAGGGAGCCGCGCCGGTCTGGTAGCGTGCCATCATCCACCACGGTCACGCCCTTGGCGGCGATGCGGCTGCCCATCAGCCCGGCGAACGCCGAGGTCTGTTTGCGGTTGAAGTCACCTTCCAGACCGTGCCCGATCGCCTCATGCAGCAAAATACCAGGCCAGCCGGAGCCTAGCACCACCGGCATTTCACCGGCCGGGGCGGCAATGCTGGTTAGATTAACCGATGCCTGGCGGATCGCCTCATGCACAGCACCCTGCCAGTAGGACGGCGCCATGTAAGGCGCATAGGAGGTTCGGCCACCGGCACCATGACCGCCGGATTCACGGCGGCCGTTTTCCTCCATCACCACAGAGACATTCAGCCGTACCAAGGGGCGCACATCGGCGGTGCGCGTGCCATCGGCCCGCAAAATCTCCACCACCTGCCACTCGCCCATGATGCTCGCCATGACCTGGGTGACGCGCGAATCCGCGGCGCGGGCATAGGCGTCGATCTCGCTGAGCAATGCGGCTCGGGTGGCAAACGGCATTTCCGCCAGCGGGTTCAGCCCGGCGTAGAGTGGTGCTGCACCGCCCAGCGGCCCGGCGGCCACCATTGATTGTTCAGTTGATTTGGCGGCGCGGATGGTTTCAGCCGCCCGTGCCAGTGCCGCCTCGCTCAAGTCCCCGGCGTGCGCGTAATAGCTGGCTTCGCCCAGTACGGCGCGCAGGCCAAAGCCCCGGCGAGTATCAAAACTCGCCGAGCGGATGCGGCCGTCCTCCAGGCTGATGCCTTCGGATTCGCGATATTCGAGGAATAATTCGCCATCGTCAGTGCCATCCAGCGCAGCATTAATCTGGCGGGCTGCCACCACCGGGTCTAGCCCGCCGGTGCCGTGGAACAGTTTTTGGGCGGTCTCAAGCGCGTTCATCATTCACTCCGCAGCAACAATGCCAGGTTCTAACATGGGGCGTCTGGCTGCCCCGCGCAAACTATGGCGCGCCAGTACCGCTGCCGCCAGCAACAGCACGGCGTTCAGCTCATGCACATAGCCCAATTCCGCAGCACCTGTAATGATGGTGATCATCCCCAGCAGATATTGCAGCGCAACCAGCCCAGCGAGCAACAAAAAGGCATCACGCGGCCCTGGCGGCAAGGTTGCGCGCAAGCCCAGCCCGGCGGTTAGCAGCACGGTGAGTGCTGTGAGCGTTGCCAAAAGCCGATGGTCAAATTGCACGGTGGCCTGATTGGCGATGAAATTCAGCCATAGCGGGTGCATGTTATAAAAACCCACCGGCACCCAATGGCCATCCATCATCGGGAAGGTGTTGAACACGCTCACGGCGTTGGTGGCGGCCACCAGAGCGCCGAGACCCATGGTGCAGAGAATCAAAATAATCGAGGCGTTGAGACAAGGTTTCAAAATTCCCCCGGTTTCGATCCGGGCTGGTACCGGGTTACGCACGCTTAAGCCGGTCCAGAGCAGGGCGATGAAAATCAGCATGCCGGAGACAAAATGCGGCGCCAGCCATTCCGGCGGCACTGAAGTGACGCCCGGTTCCATCCCGGTTTTGACCATTTCCCAGCCATAGACTGCCTGCCCGGCGCCGGCGGCGAACAAAGCCAGCAGCCACAGTGCCAGGCGGCTGGAAATCCGGCCCTTGATCAGCAGTACGGCCAGGGGGATCAGCAGCACCACAGCCATGATCCGGCCCCAGACGCGGTCAAGAAACATCGGCCAGAACAAAGCTTTGAATTGCGCGAGGGAGATCGCCGGGTGCATCGCCTGATACTGGCTGGTTTGGCGGTATAGTCCGAACAAATGCGCCCAGTCAGCATCGGTGGTTGGCGGGATGAAGCCGGTGAAGGGCAGCCAGACCTGGATGGTGTAGCCAGCATTAATGGTGCGGGCATGGCCGCCGCCCGCCACCATGCCAAACACCATGAAGGCGAGGAACAATATCCAGTTGCCTACCAGTCGGTCAGGTTTGGTCACCGCGTGGCGCCTCGGAGGCCGTGCAGCATGTAAACAAACGCCGCCAGCAGCAGCACCGCGTTTAATTGATGCGCTACACCGATATCGAACATTTGCGAGACCAAAGCTGTCACGCCCAGAGCGTACTGCAACAGCACCAGCGCGCCAACGGCCAAGGCGGCATCGCGCACCGGGCCGGTGAGGTTGCTGCGCAGCGCCATAACTGCCGTTGTCAGGACCACCAGGGCGGTCAGCGTCGCGATGGACTGATGATTAAACAGCACGGCGGCTTTGTTGGCGAACAGGTTGAGCCACCAGGGTTGCAGAGTGAAATAATCCTGCGGTGGTGCGCCCATGCCAGCGCCGGTTTTGGCGTTGTAAATATCAACCGCATGAGTGCCGGAGACGAAGGTGCCGGCGAACATTGTCAGCACCAGCAGTGCGGCTGCCGCCAGCGCCCAGCGCCGCAGGCCCATAGCACCTTGTACCGGGGCGGGTTGTGGCCGCAGCACACTCAAGCCGGTCCACAGCACCGCCACGAACAGGAACATCGCCGCACTGAAATGCAGGCTCAACCGCCAGGGCTGCACCGCTATGCTGTTGGGGTCAAAGCCGGAAGCCACCATGAACCAGCCGATGGCCCCTTGCAGCCCGCCGAGCACGAACAGCAAGCCAAGCCAGGGAATTAACCGCTTGTCCACGCGCCTGGTAGCGATGAACACCACCAGCGGCACAAAAAACACCAATCCGATCAGCCGCCCCCATAGCCGGTGTAAATATTCGGGCCAGAACAAAGATTTGAACCCGGCCATGTCGATGCCGGGATGCAGAATCTGCGCCTGCGGGATGCGCTGGTAGAGGGTGAACATTTTGTCCCAGCCGGCGGTGCTGAGCGGGGGGAGCGTGCCGATGATGGGGTCCCAGACCATGATCGAAAGACCGGAGCCGGAATCGCGCGTGTAGCCGCCAATTCCCACCATGACCCAGATCATGAATGCCACCGTCAGCAACCAGCCGCCGACCGCGATGTTAATAGGCTGTGTTTGTATCTTCATGGGCGGGAGGTGGCATCAGTTGGTGGTTTTGACAACCGATTGCCTCACTCATGCAGTGATTTTATTAGCGCCTCTGCCTCGTCACGCGCCAGCCGGAGGGCGCTCCTTGCGACTTCCTGCGCGAACCCGAGCCGCGCCATTGCCGCCAAGACCTTCAACTCAGGTGTTTCACCAAACGGCCCGGCCCGTTTGCGGCGCAAATAAGCACAGGCCGCCGCCAATTCACGCTCCGGATCATCCGCCACCGCCGCTTTGGCCGCCGCCGGGGCCACCCCTTTGGCTGCTAGATGTGCCAGCGCGTAGCGGCGGGATTTACCCTCACGTATGAGGCGTTTGCCGCGTGAGGCCGCGAACGCCGCATCATTCAAAACATTGGCCGCCTTCAGCCTGGCAATGACCTTTGGGATTGCCGCCTTTGCCGCTCGTGCCATCCTGGCCACCTCCTCAGGGTCGAAAGGCAGTCTTGCCCCATCGGGCATCACAAAAGGCAGGACATTCCCCTGTTGGTAGTCCACCATGCGGCGCTGTGCCACCTCCAATGCCTTCTTGACAGCTTCCTGAAGGTGGGGCAGTGTG